>CAYIBO010000101.1:0-3897 GCA_964361545.1 uncultured Candidatus Bathyarchaeia archaeon | reverse complement strand
TGGAAAAGACCGGCTACCCACCTCCAGTAAAGACCGCAGGAGAGCTACTATTGGCAGAGAAGGTCAGACCTAGCAGAATGGAACTGATCGAGAAGGTTTCGGAGGCTGGAAACATGGACAAGATGCTCGACATGCTGGAAAAAAAATGGGTTGCAGTAACATGGACTGTTCCCGACGGGCTCCACAGAGAACTGGTCCAGGAACTTCGAAAAGACCTGACAGGGAAGACCATAGACTTCACCTACGAAAACTTTCTTCTTGTCTGGAAGGTGGAAGACCTTTCTAAGGTCCTGCCCTATCTCTAGAAACTCAGCCCCCTCATAGTCAGGATTTTTTCTCAAGAAAAAAGAGGGAGGTTCCATCGCCGGGACCCGGCCCGGCAACGAACCCTTGCTCCGTGACTCTCACTGGGAGAGTGGTTTTGGAGTGAAGACCCTTACCAGCTGACGCCTACCGAGATAGACCAGTACACCGAAGACAGCGATGGCAGCGATGGCTGCGCCGATGAGCAGTCTGCTTGTCAGTATTGGGGTTGTTCCGAAATCAAACCCGAGGATTGGGTCGTGGACTATGCTGTTTCCCTGTGGGTAGGCGAGGTTGATGATCCACCTTGGCCTTTCGAGTCTTTGAGTGGACGATTTCACTTCTACTGGGCTCCCGTTGACATCTGCAGTGGGGGCCCAGGTGAAGAAGCCTTCAGCAGTTGCGGACCTGACCCGAATCTTCTCCTCGGTCGTGGGCGTCTCATGCTCGATGACCGTCCTTGATGTGGCCATAAGCTGGAGAGCTACTCTACTGGTGGGGTTGCTGAACTGGAACCCGTTGATCCTTGTGGTAATCTTGGTCGCTGTGGGAGGCACTATCGTGTTGTCGACTACAGCGTACTGTGGGAAGATGTCTGCTGTGACCTCGAACAAGCCGTCCGTAGTTCTAGCTGTGATCTGCCATCCGGGTTTCCCGTCGTCGGAAAAGATGTTTGCACGTGTCAGAGGGTCGTATGATTTCTGCGTGAGGTCAACGAACTTGACCTCCTTGTCAACGCCAGCATCGTAGGCCCCGTTGGCATTGGTGTCGTTGAACTCGGTCAGTCGGAAGTAGGCTATCCTGAGGTGTAGGAAGGCCTCGTTCTCTACATCCCCAACCTCGGTCTCGTGGGAAAACGCGACATGAATTACGATCCCGTTCACGAATGCTTCCTCGGTTCTGTGCTGTATAGTGACTAGTAGTCCGAAGTGGTTCTCAACAGTCCCGTTCTCCACTTTCGACCTGATGAGAATCGCGGTGGGCGTGTCGATGATGTCAAGTCTTCTTTCCATCTCGTGCTCCCGTTCGTTCTCCTGTTCACTTGTCCTCTGGATGTCACCGTTCTCATGGCCGTAGACAACAGCCGTCAGCGATACTGCCAGTAGGGCGAGCAGCAAGGGTGCAAGTATTTTCTTCAGTTTTTCGCACCTCGTTGGCTGGAACAAGCCCCAACCGGGTTGATAACCCGTCAGTTCGAGAAAGGCCGAACTGGCCAGAGCTCGAGGCTACACGAACCCTGAACACTACAAACCGCGAACGTAGGCTATCATGATGCTGAGGTAAGCGAGTATGAGACTGATGACGGCCGCCTTATCGAGACGAAGACCCTTCAGAACGCTGACTATACGCGCCATCAACGCTAATGACCATGCTTGCAACACCACCAGCACAATCCTGGAGATGGCGATGGTCGTCAGCCCGGGTGCTTGAAGCAAAAGTGCGGAAGCCAGGTCCCACCAGCCAATGAACACCAGCAACGGCACAAGGGCGTAGGCCGACCCGAGCAAGAGGACGAGGTGTTCTCCCTTACGCCCGAAGACAAACGTCGCTATCCCATCAGCGACAGCAAAGATCAACAGCCAATTGCCCAAGAACCCCAACCCCAAAACCAGCGGGTTCTGTTGACTCGGGTTGAGGAAGAGAACAACAGTCTCAAGCCCTGCTTGGTAGGTTGAGAAAGACCCCAAACCGAGCACTACCGCCGCGCCCAATATCGCAAGCGGGGACAATGATTGGACAGCGGACAGGAACCGGCTTGGCAGAAGTAGTCGCAAGCTTTTCTCTATTCCTCCCTGAGTTGCGGGAAGGTTGTCGACGAGGAGGTCGCTGCTCTCCACGTATTCTGGGGATCGAAGCTTCTGGTACGCGTCCTTTCCAGCGTCGGTCAGCATGTACCTCTTCTGAGGGTCCTGCTTGATGAGGCCGGCTAGCATGTCGAAATGGTAGTAGAGGGTTCCGACCCTCACGTCGAGACGCTTCTTGATCCGCGTAAACCCGAGAGGACCCTCGTCTCCCAACAGCTCCACAATCTGTCTTCTGAGAGGGTGGGAAACTATCCCGTAGAGGTAGAATAGGTCCCGGGATGTACCTTTGGCCACGAGCCTAGGACCTTGATCCGACCTGCGCGCCTTGAACCCGAAGCTGGCCTGGTCGAACTCGAGTCCGGACCGATGAGCAATCTGGCTGATCATCTCGTGCAACTCTGCCTTGGCGAGTGGTTTGGCCTCACCGTCCACGAACAGAGCCGGCTCCCTGTCCCGCCGGTGGACAATGTGGTCGTGGAAGGCTCGCATAGTTTCCTGGCCCAACTTGACAGGGTCTAGTTCTCCGTCAGGGGAACGCAGCCGGAGGATCCCGCTGACCCGGTCGAATTCAGACAAGCTGATCCTCTCCAGCTCGGGAGATCGTCCCTCAAGATCGTGAACCAGAAGCACAAGAAGCCTCTCCTGGCTACTGCCACAGTTCTTCAAGAGTTGTCCCAAGAGGTCTTGTGAAGGTGGCAATCCTAGGGTCCTGCGTGATGTTGGGTTCGTCTGCGATCTCTTAGCTATTTTAGTTCGTCAGAACATGCTTGTCCATAATCCGTTACTCTGAGGGTAGTATTCTCGGATACAGAACCCCAAAAGCGGCTCGGACAGTGAGGATATTCCGGGCTGCTGAAAGCGTTTATGCTGCCGAGGATCAAACGGCGGGCAGAATCAGTACTGGGAGTTATGCCTCCTCAAGTCCGAAGGCTGGCCCGTTCCATTTCTTTGGTGACCCGGCCTAATGCACACCGCGGAAAGCTCAGGCCCGACCTCCGAAAACCAGTCCCGTTCTGGTCGCTGGTCCTGATTCTGCTTCTCGGTTCAGGCTCTGGAATAGTGGCCTCTGCCATGTGGGGCCAGATTTCGAGCGAAACGAGCCCTGTAGAGATTCCTGACTTCACCATCGCCTCCACGCCAGCTTCCCAGAACTTGGCACAGGGCTCGCTTGCGACCTTCAACGTTGATATGACAAGCTTGGGAGGGTTCGCAGGAAGCGTCACTCTGTCCGCCACAATCTCCCCGACAGCCTCCAACACCTCCATCGCCCTCAATCCGGTAACCGTTTCCCTTTTTACCGGGTCGGGAACATCAAAGCTGACACTGTCCACGGGCAGGTCTACTCCTACTGGTAGCTACACATCAACGGTCAACGGAACAAGTGGAAGACTGTCCCATACGGTCACCGTCTTCATTACAATCACGACTCCCCCGCCTCCGGACTTCACCATCACGGCAACGCCTCCAGCCCTGACGATAAACGCGGGCTCATCAGGATTCTCGACCATCCTAGTCACTAGCCTGAACGGTTTCATTGGAAACGTGACATTAACAGCCGCCGTCTTGCCCGCAGTGTCTAACGGTCCCACATTGACTCTGAATCCTACAACAGTCACTTTGGCAGGGGGTGGAACCCAGGGATCAAGCCTCGTCGTAACGACCTTAGGCAACACGCCTAAGATAGGCTACACGATTCTAGTCGTGGGAACAAGCGGAAGCGTGTCCCACTCCTTTGTGATATCCCTGACAGTAGGGTAGCACGCCAGAGCTTCTCAGAGCGCGAGAAGGC
>CAYIBO010000100.1:0-3957 GCA_964361545.1 uncultured Candidatus Bathyarchaeia archaeon | reverse complement strand
ACGGTTAACCTGGACATTTATGGCGGGCAAGGAACCGCTCGTCTACATTGACGGCGAATACCGCCCCAAGCACGACGCAAAGATTTCCGTCTACGACCACGGCCTACTATACGGCGATGGGGTCTTCGAAGGAATAAGAGCCTACAACGGCATCGTCTTCCGTCTGCGCGAACACGTCGAACGTCTCTACGAAGGCCTCAAGATAACAAGAATCGACGTTCCCTACAGCAAAGAAGACATGATGAACGCGGTTGTCGAGACCCTCCGCAAGAATAACTACACAGACGCTTACATCCGCCTCGTCGTGACTCGTGGTCGCGGAAACCTCGGCCTTGACCCGAGAAGCTGCCCAAGACCCTCCGTCATAATCATGACAGAACCCGTCGCCCCCGCCCACGGAAAAGAAGCCAAGGAGAAAGGGGTCACAGCCATCATCTCAGGCTACCGACGGGACATGGTGGACGGTACAACACACGAGCTGAAATCGCTCAACTACATCCAGAGCGTCCTTGCAAAGTTTCAGGCGATGGACGCTGGGGCTGACGAGGTGGTGATGCTGGACCACCGCGGAATGGTTTCAGAATTCCACGGCTCAAACCTATTCATGGTCAAAGAGGGAGTGGTCCACACACCGACCTCGGCGGCGGGAATACTGCACGGCGTCACTAGGGCTCGGGTCATCAAGCTGGCGGAGGAGCTAGGGTACGAGGTTCACGAACGAGATGTTACACCCTACGAACTTCTCACGTCAGACGAAGTCTTTCTCACAGGCACCCTAGCCGAGATAGCTCCCGTTGTCAAGATAAACGGAATATCCATTGGAGATGGTAGACCCGGACCCGTCACCAAAGAGATCATCAGAGCCTTCCAGAGAATAACACAGGACCCGAAGGAAGGCGTATCCTTAGGCGCTCCTATGCCAGTGCAGCCTAGAGCGAGGTCAAGCTAGAGTAGACCGTTTTCTGGGAAACCCTTCCCGCGTTACACCGGGAACTGAGACTAAGAGCAACGATCTGAAGGCCCATCTCAGAGCGAGAGTTTATGAACTGTGGACGCAGTGGTTTCTCCATTCTTGGTCCAAGCTGAGCTAGACCCGGATTTCTAGGATTGGTCAAACTGACCTGTGAGCTTAAATGATGACTTATGAGTCAGTTTTAACCACTCGTGCTCATTGGTGATTATGTAACATGGATCCAGTCGAGGTCAAATCCCTCTCCAAGACCTTCTCCGTGAAAGAAGGCCCGCTCTTCCGGAAATCAGTAAAGACCGTAACGGCTCTTGATGGAGTTAGTTTTTCTGTCAAGAAGGGCGAAATCTTCGGCCTCCTAGGCCCCAACGGGGCTGGAAAGACAACAACCATCAAAACAGTCTGTACCCTCATCCAGCCCACATCGGGCGAGGTCTACGTCAACGGTCATAATGTGGTCCGGGAAGCCCAGAAGGCAAGACAAGACCTCGGAGTAATGCTCACGGGCGACAGGACCCTTTACTGGAAGCTCACAGGCCGCGAGAACCTCGAATATTTTGCAGCCCTCTACCACATGCGCAGTTCAGCGGCGAAGGAGAGAATCGAGTATCTTCTGAAACTCGTGGGGCTTGACGAACGCAAGAACACCATGGTCGAGAACTATTCCACCGGCATGAGAATCCGACTCTCATTCGTCAAGGCTGTCCTCCATAAGGCTCCGGTCATATTGCTCGACGAGCCGACCATGAGCCTTGACCCTCAATCAGCCCGCCTGATTCGTGAGGTCATACAAGATCTTCGAAAGGAAGGCCATTCCATTCTCCTCACGACCCACTACATGGAGGAAGCCGACCAGTTGAGCGACAGGGTCGCCGTCATTGACCATGGAAAGATCATCGCCATGGCACCACCCTCAGAACTGAAAGAAACGGTGTTGAAAAGCGAAGTCATCGAGATCGAGGCCCAAAACATCAACCCACAGATCGTGGAGAAGATCAGAGGAATACCTACCATCAGCGAGGTCGTCTCCTCTATACAAGACGCTTCATCATTGAAAGGAGTGATCACGGTCCACGCCACCGACGGCAAACAAGTGATACCGGAGATGCTCGGGGTCCTAGTAAAAGGAGGGGTCGAAATCTCCAACGTCAAAATCGCAACCCCGACCCTGGAAGACGTGTTCATCAGCCTGACCGGAAGGGCACTCCGTGACTAGCCTAGGCGAGACGCTGGACCCACTGCGGGCCATTTTCAGGAAACAGATCCGCCACCTCTTCCGGTATCCCGGAGAGGTAATCTTCCTCTTCATAATTCCGTATTTCTTAACCGCCCTCGTAGTGGCTATGGGAGTGTCCGTAGGTGGAACTAACGCGTTCGGGAACTTCGCCTCTCAGACAGGCTCAACATTGAACCCATTCGTTTTCCTGATGATAGGGTCCGGGGTATGGATGATATCCTGGCTGATTCTCGAAAGCATTGGTACCTCTCTCCGAGACGAACAGATCAAGGGAACGTTGGAGCAGAACTTCCTAGCTCCAATCAACAGGTTCCTACTTCTCGTCGGCACTGCCCTATCACAGATAGTGATAACGTCGTTAATGTTTGCCGGTATTATTGTTGCCAGCGTACTGCTACTGGAGCCCCGAGGTGCGCCGGGTCTCATCCTGGCCTTCGGCATCTTGATGATAGGTCTGTTACCCCTTTTCGGACTCGGGTTCGTCTTCGCCGGTCTCGTGGTGAGGTTCAAGGAACCCTACGCCTTCACACAGGCAATGAACGTGCTCTTCGCAGTCGTCACTGGGACCTTCTACAATGTTACAGTTCTGCCAGCCTGGGTGAGATATGTTTCCGCCGCCGTCCCCATGACAATTGTGATTCAGGACATGAGGCTGGCAGTGGAGTCCATCAACCTGCTGATAGACGCGTTCGGAAGCATATTCATACTCCTGACAATGGGAATAGTCTATCCGTTCCTGGGATATTCTCTCTTCAAACAGTTTGAAAGGAGAGCGAAAGTCAGTGGCGACCTTTCCAAGTACTAGTCAGATGGAACGGATCTTTGGCGAGGTCAAGGCTGCCTTCGTCAAAGACTTCCGTATCTACTTCAGATACCCGTCTTGGATTGCCAGCGAATTTGTGACCCTGCCTGCCTGGGGCCTCCTGTTCGCAATCGGGGTCGCGTCTTGGGTTCCGAAAGGCCAGGTCACCACCACATTGGGCTCGTCAACGATCTTCAACTTCTTCTACTGGGGCTTCATCTTCCTAATCGTCTTCAGCACCAGCATCTGGGGAATAGGACAGTACATACGAACGGAGCAGTTGCAGGGAACTATCGAACAGCTGTTCCTAGCGCCAATAAGCAGGGTCACGATCATCTTGGGGAGGTTCGCCCGAACATTCCTCACCGACATGGCCATAATCGCTTACACTGCGATTCTACTCGGCTTCTTGAGCCGTGAAAGAGTGGCTGTTGAGAACCCTCTCGGGCTGGCTCTCGTCTTCGCTTTCTTAGAGCTGGCCGTGCTAGGGTTCGGGCTGATCTTCGCCGCGGTCACCTTCAGGGTCAAATCGTTCAACTTCCTAGCCAACCTGACACAGTTCGCGGTCATAGGCCTCTGCGGGGTCTTCTTTCCCCTCAGCATCCTACCAGACCCGGTTCGAATGGTCTCCCTTGCAATACCCTTCACCTACTTGGCCGACCTCATGCGCTACACCGCTGCCGGCCAAGCCGCTGGGACCACGACCATTCTGGACCCTACTCTTGAATTTTCAATAGCAGCAGTTCTATCAATCGCGATCTTCGTCGTAGGCCTCGCCTATTTCAAAGCCACAGAGAAGAGTGCCCAGAGGCGTGGGTCTATCGGGACCCACTAGAGCCATTACTTTTTAAGAATATTGAGATGGTAGAGGATGTAGCTGACGGCTCCCCCGGCCACATCCATCATCATAGCACCCGCAACCAGTATGATATCGTTGACCAGCCCGGTCTC
>CAYIBO010000099.1:0-4051 GCA_964361545.1 uncultured Candidatus Bathyarchaeia archaeon | reverse complement strand
CAGCAGGAATCTCGTACAGCTACCTGGAACAGGCTCTCTGGGAACTCGGGTGCGACGAGCAATTCCCGATTCTGAAACTAGCCGTCACCTATCCATTGGAGCCGGACATTATCGGCAAACTTGGAGAGATGGTCGAGAACATTGTCATTGTCGAGGAGAAGAGCCCCATCATTGAGAACCAGGTCAAGACCATTCTCCGTGACTTCTACCAGGAAGGCAGAATCTCAAGCCAGCCGAAAGTCTTCGGAAAAATGTTCGACGGTGCCGAAGGCTTCCCCGAAGAAGGCGGGTTGAACCCGTCGATCGTGATCGAGCGGGTTGGGAACCTCATTCTCAAGGTAGGGGATTCCGCAGCACGAATCGATGTCAAAAAGATTCATCGCGAACTGGACCTTCTGGCTGAGATCAAAGCGTACGGTGTGCTAGTTCCGCCGAGGACGCCTGGCTTCTGCGCAGGCTGTCCGCACCGTGAGACCCTCAGCACCATTCGCAAGCTGAGGGAACAGCCGGCTCACAAGGACATCTTTGCCCACGGCGACATCGGTTGCTACTCGATGTCGTTCCTTCCCCCGTTTGGCGAGATGTACAATCTGACGGCTATGGGTCTCGGGGGTGCCGCAGGAAGTGGCATGGACCCGTTCGTCACTAACAAGCAGTACGCGTTGATGGGCGATTCGACTTTCTTCTGGCGCGGCATAACCACCATATCCAACTCGATTAAGGAAGGCCAGGACATTCTCTACATCATTCTCGACAATAAGAACACTGCGATGACTGGCCACCAGCCCACCCCGGCAACGGGCCGGAACATTATGGGAGACCAGACGGTGCCCCAGGATATTGAAGGCATTGTCAAGGCCATGGGCCGTCCCAAACCCCGAAGCAGCTGGGATAAGCTACGCCACCTCTGGGACGGCGGCGAAATCTACGTGAAACGCATCCGCCCGTCCAACCGTGAAAGGTATCTGAGGGAACTGGACAAGGTCTTCGAGAAACCGGGCGTCAAGGTGGTCATCGCCGATAAAGAATGTGGAATTACATTCCACAAAAGAAAGCGAGCTGAACGAAACAAGATTCTGGAAAAAGAGGGATTCATCAAGAGAGAAGTCTTCATCAATATATCCCAGGAAGTCTGCGAGAACTGCCGTGAGTGCACCAAGAACACGGGCTGTCCAGGTCTCACTATAACCAACACAGAATATGGCGAGAAGATAGGCATCGACATGTCCACCTGCGTCTCGGACACGTACTGCACCAAGATAATGGCATGTCCCTCCTTCGAGAAAATAATCGTAACCCGAAAACATCCGCCAAAGCCCAGGGTCAAGCAGATCCCGTTAGACAATATTCCGGCGCCGTCATCGCGAAGCTTCGAATACGCCTGGAACATGTTCATCAGCGGGGTCGGCGGAATGGGGGTCGGCCTGCTCTCCACCGTCCTAGCCAGGGCCGGGACGAAGGCAGGCTATGAGGTACGGTTCAACGACAAGAAAGGACTCGCCATTCGAAACGGCGCGGTCTCCGCACACGTCGTCTATTCCAAGGGTAAAGCCAAGGTTTCGACGATAGTGCCCAATGGAAAGGCAGACCTGTTGCTGGGGGTCGATATGTTGGAGGCGGAGAGAAGCCTCGTGTACGCCTGCCGCACTCGGACAACTGCGGTGGTCAACACCACCCAGGTCCCGACGATCCCCATGTCAGCGGGAATGATGAACTATCCCTCGGACGTTGAGGACAATATTAAGAAGCACACAAACTCAGACGACTATTTTGGCAGTTTAGTCGGTGACATTTCCGAACTCTATTTTGGAAATAAGCTTTACGCGAACGTGATCTTGCTCGGAGCCGCCTTCCAGAAAGGCCTGGTACCTGTCAGCGAGCAGAACCTCGTGGACAGTTTGATGGAGACTGTCAGCCCCAGCCAGAGACGGAAGAACATGGAAGCCTTCGGTCTGGGACGCAAAATGGCCATCGAGCCTGAACTGTCGGATTTCAAGAACCTGGTTGCAGACGAGAAAATTCTCGCTCTCTTTGGTTCCACAGAAGACTACAGGACCCTTCTGGAGAGAAAGGTGAAGAAGATAGAGCATGCTTACTGGGTGTGGTGGAAAGGGAAGCAGGTAGCTACGGAGTATCGACGAATGGTTGAGAACGCGGTCGCCAAGATGCGGCTAGATGATGAGACCAACCGGCATCTCGCACGGCGTGTCTACGACCTCATCATGTGGGACAACCTAGACTATGCCCGCAGGTATGTTGGCCGGGTCCTGGAGGTTTTCGCCCAAGACCGTGCTGACCAGGGGTATGCGGGGACGAAGGCGGTTATCCTGAATCTTCACAAGGTCATGGCGATCAAGGACGAGATCTACACTACCCACTTGCTGACGGACGAGGAGAAACTGGAACGGGACAAAGTACGCTACAACATCGACGAAGAGAACGGCGACAGGATCAGTTACGAGCATATCAACGAGCCCGAGTTCGACATTTTCGGGAGAACCATCCGCTTCAACCTTCCCGGTTGGCTGGCCCACAACTGGCTTTACAACCTGTTCAAGCACCAGAAATGGGTCAGGGGCCTCCTCAACCGCTGGGGCTGGCACCAGAGAGAACGCGCATTCCGAGACTGGTACAACGACCAGGTAATCGGCTTCTACCTGAAAACCGTCCGGAAAAACTACGACCTCGCCCTCAGAGGGCTGCGAATCATAAACGACCCCTACCGACCCAACGAGTTCGCCGTCACAGGCTTCCGCGAAGTGATTTGGCCCAAGATGGAAAGAGCAATGAAACAGTTCGAGGAGCTGAAGGCCCCCGGCGTTCAGCTACCCGTTATCCCCGCCATTGCCTCTAAGCCAGAAGCATAGTCTGCTATCCTTTCTGCAACAGTCCAGAATCTCGCGAAACAGGCCCGATTCGCCAATCTGAGCCTGCGTTCTTAAACTGCAGACCCGTCATGCGGATAATCTTCTCCATGTTTATAGAAATCCCCCTCGTCACGAAAATGTTCCCCAACCCATTTCGGCTGGAAAACCTGAAAAATAGCCCAAGGGCATCCGCCAGACAGGAACCCGGAAAAACCCGACTGGGTATGTCAACGAAATTTCAGGACGCAAGACAGAGGAACAGCCAACCGTGAAAAAACACGCTCGCGGCTCAACTGTCCTGTTGCGGACCCTTCTCCTTGCAACCCTCCTGATTTCCAGCAATCCCCTCCTTTCACAAGCCACAACCGCCCAGACAACATCCTCCATTGGAACAGAAGGCGCAGTCTGGACAGCCCCGAGAATCAGCATAGTCATCACGCCCTCAACCGGGGCACAATGGTACAAGCAATCCTACGCTAGCGACGCAACCCACGCGGTTCAGCGCTGGAGCCAGTCAGTCATCGTCTTCACCGACAACCACGGCTACAACTACCTACGCCAGCTAACCTTCGACATCTACATCAATACAACAATCCCCACCAACACCAACATCCCCACTAGCCCCGACGTGAAGATCAGCTTCGTCCAGAACTTCCCCTCCACGGGCACACCAGCACTAGGAGTAACACAATCCCGCACCACCGTTGACAATCACTTCGAGCCCCCTGTAACCATGAGACTGGCAGCCCAGGACCCGGACAGACTCCGGCAACTAACAGACAATGACATGGTCAACATTGCAACCCACGAGTTCGGCCACGCCTTAGGGCTAGGGCATGCAAACACGCCCACCACAGACGACAACTTCTTCGAACTTATGAGCACAGAATACAACCTGCCAGTCGGAAGCACCACTAACCCGCTGGAAGCACCATCAACCCTCGACCTGTACGCTCTTGCACGGATCTACAGCTGGCTCGCCACAAGCCCGACTCTCACAGGACCCGGCCCCGCAGCCACAACCATTACACTACCCGCCAACATAGCCTACACGGCCGTCTACCCCTATCCCGAGCAGATCGAAGCCCTCAAAACAAGCCTAGACCAGGCCAATCAGCGAATCATAGTCCTCGTCATCATCACCATCATCCTCCTCGCCCTCACCATAACCCTGGCGGCCCTAC
>CAYIBO010000098.1:0-4054 GCA_964361545.1 uncultured Candidatus Bathyarchaeia archaeon | reverse complement strand
GGACTACTGCTAATGAACGGCTCGCTCATCGACAGACCTCCAACACGCGCAGACCTCCACTTGGCGAACATACCCGCGACCAGTATCGCTGACGAGCTGAAAAGTGAAGGCGTGGATCTTGCTGATACACGAGTTCTTCAAAACTCCGTCGGCTACGGAGCATTGCTGGCCGTTGAGGGCGAGGCTTTGGACAAGAAGACAGCTCTCTCAATCTTGGAGCATGTCTACGCGGGCAGCAAGTCTCGATTTGTATCCGCCAACCTCAAAGCCATCGAGAAAGGGTATGAGTATGCATCTTTGAACCTATAGGCAGAAACGTGGAACTTCCCGCAGGGCTTACCATTCTGGGATGACTGCACCGCTGAGACCCACATACAGTCACACCTGCAATACAAGGCGGGTAGTTGTGTACTGGCCCATTAAACGTCCCTTGCCACCTATGAAGGCCTCGACCGGGTTCAGGAAAAACAGATGAGAGGAAAGTCGCCAAGCGTAGGATTGGAAGCGTGATGCGGCCTAAGATGGTCAACCCTCCCAAGGTAAACCCGCTTGTTCAGCAAGTGAAAGAGTCTCCCATTCGAGAAATCACCAAGCGGCTCGAACGGGCGGGAAAGGACCCGCAAATCATCAGCTTTGGAGGCGGCCAGCCAAGCCTTCCTCCCCCCGAATTCGTCATGGAGAAAGCCCTCGATATTCTGAAGCAGACCCGTTCTCACCGCTACTCCTCCACGCCAGGAATACCGGAGTTGCGAGACGCGATAGTCAGGATGATGACCTTGGAAGAAGGATGGTCCGACATTGACCCCAGCAACATACTCGTAACACAGTCAGCCACCAACGGCATCGAGGTGGCCATCTCGACCCTCGCCCGAGAAGGAGACGAGGCCATGATGATTTCCCCTACCTACCCCGGTTTCATCGGAGCACTGCAGACCCATGGCATCCGGACCAGCATCATCCATACACATGTAGAGAATGGATTCCGTCTCAACCTCAACCTGTTGAACGAGAAGATAACCAAAGGCAAGACTAGGATGATCATCGCCATCGACCCTGACAACCCTACCGGAAGAATACTATCCTCTGCAGAAGTGAAAGGGATAGGCGAACTGGCCGAAGACAATGGACTGGGAATCATAAGCGACGAGACCTACTACAAGATCCTCTACGATGGGGGCTTCACGCCCTCCCAAGACTACGTCTCCAACCTAGTAGGCATACGAAGCTTCTCCAAGACCGCCTCAGCCACTGGATGGCGAATAGGATACAACTATGCCAGCTTCCAAGTCGCCGATGCGATGGAGAAGGTCAACCAGTTCAGAACCCTCTGCGTGGCCCCCTTCTTCCAGCAGATGATCTACGAGTTCATCATGGACCACACCCAAAGGGAAGAGTATCTACGCACAATCTTGGAGACCTATAGGGCCCGAAGGGACATCATGGGGGCAAGCCTGCGAAAATGGCTTCCCACCGCCCGCTTTGTAGTTCCCCAGGCGGGCTTCTACTATTTCATACGGCTACCGGGCGTACCCAATGATACTGATTTTTCAGAGAGAATCTTCAACGAGACCAAAGTGGCAATTGTCCCTGGCAGTGCTTTCGGAATGCCCCGCGATGGCGGATACTTCCGTTTGACGTTCGTCTCTGAAGAGCCGGCGAAGATTGACGAGGGGATTCATCGCATTGCGGACTATCTTGACGAAATGCTTGACAAACCGCGAATCGAAATAGCAGACTACTAATCCGCGCGGAAGACTGAGCGAAAACGATGGGAACGATCCCTGACTACTGAAAGACTTACTGAGATAGCTGCCGAGGCAAGCAGGGACGAGTTCACGGATTACACCGTCTACATGGCTCTCTCGAAGAGAGAGAAGAACCAGAAGTTCAGGGAAGCTCTGAAGAGCCTTGCTGAGACAGAACGAGCTCACTATGATTTCTGGCGGAGCTACGTGCCAGAGCAGAGGATGAAGGTCAGCAGGGTCCGAGTATACTTTGTTCTCTACCTAAGGACGATTCTAGGGCTCACGTTCACCCTGAAGTTTCTGGAAAGGCATGAGGAAGCTGTCATCAAGCGTTACCGAGAAATCGCGCCCTCGATACCTTCAGCTGACGGGGTTAGGTTCGAGGAGATTGTTGGGCAGGAACAACAGCACGAGAACCTTCTGATGGGCGAGATCGAAGAGGGACGTGTCAAGTACATGTCCTTCATAGTTTTAGGATTGGCAGATGCGGTTGTGGAAGTAGCGGCCATTCACGCAGGCTCACTGGGCATATACGACCGCACGGAGCTAGCGGGCCTCGCCGGAGTCATCGCAGGCATGGCCGCGTCCATAGCCATGGCCTCTGCGGCCTATGCCCAAGCGAAACAGGGGTTCTCCGGGTCCGCACGCTGGCCCGCCATCTACACCGGGGTAACCTACATGCTGACCGCGACCGCCCTGGCGCTTCCCTACTTTCTGACAAAATCCATGGTAGCTGCTCTGATCGCGTCCCTTGCAGCAGGCATAATCCTGGTAGCGTTCATTACCTACTACGATACAGTCGTCTCCGGACGGCTGTTCAGAAAACAGTTCACCGAGATTACTGCAATCATTCTCGGGGCAACCGTTGCTCTGTACATAGTGGGCGTTGTGATCCGGAACCTTTTGGGAATATCCATCTAGGAACTCCACGTCACTTTCTAACTGGGGAACGGTATCTCGAAAAGGGTGGATTGGGAAGCTTGTGGCTTTCCCTTTCTCTGTCCCGGGGGATCCTAGTCCACGATCAGATAGCCCGACATTCCGAAGTGGGCTGTGCAGACGTACTGGAAGATGCCTTCTTTGTCAGCCACGAACTGGAGCCCCGGTTTTTCTGTTGGCGTATAACGGAAGACCTTGTCTAGGTCGGTGACGTTGATGTTGTAATCGCTTATGATGAACGTATGGTCTCTTCCGTTTACCACGTGGACCGTGATCCTAACGGTATCGCCTTTGTTGACAATGAGGACTACAGGGTCCCACCTGTATCGTTCCACGTCGACCTTGGTCGGGCCGCTGATCACCCAGTCTTGGGTCAGTACTGTTCCGTTGGTCAGCATGCTACCCGATGGCAGAGTCGCGTTGCTCAGAGTGGTCTTCCATTCCCCTGCGACAAGAAAGAAGTCTCTCGTAACCGGAGCTGGTCCTGCCGGTTGGACCAGCACAAGTCCAGCGGAGATTCCTGCGACGACTATTGCAACAATGGCTAGAATTGCTCCTCCGTATATGACGCCCTTGCCTACTTGTGCGCTCATTCTCGCGTGTTTTCTCCTAGGGGAAGCTCCTGCCTCACAAGTTCGAAGAAAAAGTGGCCCCCTTATCAGTTAGGGACGCCTAACAATCTTCAAGGGTTCGCAGCCTTAAGTCATCAAAACCAGCACAAGAGGCTACTGCCTCGTTCGTCTTCTCTTCCTCACGAGAGAATAGGCCGGGAATGCCAACACCAAGTCCGATTCCCGGCAAAAAGGTAGAACCGCCAAAGGGCTTGGCGATGGCGGCTGGATCCAGTGCACAGATCCTTTCGGTCAGTGTTCCGTTTGTGGTGCATAGTGTACTCTAGCGATAAGTGGTTGGACCCGCACTATCTCCTCATGACATTGGCTCGTCCACCTTCAGTCGAGAGAACACACCAGGAACTGCTCCAGTTCTTGATAGCTGTGCGACGCCTTCCAGGGAAGACTGGAAGTTGTGCCGAGGAAGTGGCCAAATACCTCCAGCCCCATCTAGATAGGGAGGACGAGTGCGAATTGCCATTGCTCGGGCTTCTCCAGGATCTGGCGGCTGGGACGTTGACCTTGGCCGTGGCCCGGCAGGGCTCTAAGGTCTATGCAAGGTTGAAGGAAGAATACCCACGTATGTCTGCTGAGCATAGGGAGTTGTTCAAGCTCATCGAGCAGCTGAAGACAGCGGGTATGGAAGAAGGACACCTTACAGCGGTAAGGTTTGCGGAGACCATGGAACGGCATGCGCAGGACGAGGAGGAACTCCTCTACCCTGCTGCACTGCTCGCAGGCAGGCTAGCTTCGGAAAGA
>CAYIBO010000097.1:2454-4192 GCA_964361545.1 uncultured Candidatus Bathyarchaeia archaeon | reverse complement strand
AGGAGTGAAGCTTGCCGACATTATGGCCAATGTTAGACGGTATGAGCGTAGGGGTCTAGTCTACGTTCGAGGCTATAGAACTCATGACCATCGCAGACCTTTCCGAGAAGGCTACCTAATCACCTGGATCGATCAGGAAAAGAGTCTAGACGAAGCGCTAGCTGACGCTGTGGACATTACCAACACTGCCTTGTCCACAGGGAGACTACAAACCCGGTTATCGAGAGGGTTCACAGAATGCGCGACCTAGTCCTTGAGGCGACCAAGCTCAGAGACCTCGTCAGCTTCACCTATCTCCACAACATGCTCAAGTGTTCTGAGAGGGGGAACGTGCTTCTAAAAACAGAAGGTTTGAAAAGGCCCAATTTCATAGCCATAGAAACCCTCCCGGAAATTCTTCTTGGAGGGGCCTATGAATCTATGGAAGTTCGGAAAATGGCTTGCCCATGGTACCCCTCCTATACCCTTGGATATTAGCAAAAGTACTGGCGGTTCACGTCTCACAGACTTTTACAATTAGCTCTTGTTCCACGAGAAATCTTCCCCTTGTCCTCAATGCTGCAGACAGGGTCCTCGGCTCCTTCCAAATATTTCCTACCTACGGATACGGGGACAAGGAACTAAAGTTCAGAGTGCTGGATAGCACAAATACCAGTCAGAACTCCCAACCAATCATCTTGGACCTAGGGACTGTGGTCAACGGGGCATCTTTTGACTTCACTGCTAGTAGGTCAGGAAATCACGTCCTTGTATTTGACAATGAATGTGGCTCTTCAGCCTCCAACAGCCAAAAGGAAATACGGCTTACCTATGAAATTACCAAACCGGCTGTCACCTTCTCCAAGCCAAATGCAGCTCCTGTTACCTAGTAACAGCTCCGCTAGCAAGCATTGGCCTTTGCTGCTTCCCCAACTTAGTCCGATTGGGCCATTCTGCGGAGAGGATTTCCGAACCTAGGACCGTGAGACTTAGAATGCATAAGAGTGCCTTCTTACCGCAGAATCGCTAGGGAGCTGCCGCTGGAATTTACCGATGAAGGAGACCTCCTATTTTTCCTAGGAGGAGTCAAGGTGCGTCCAGAATGCCCGGGAAAACATCACGCATGAAGCTTTACAGATCAAAGACGAAGCTCTCTGGGACCCTAGGAAGAGGAGAACTAGTATCTTCTTAAGATCGTGGGTGCCCATCTGCCTTAGAGAGGCACCTATCTAGGCTAACTCTTCCTTTTCAATGGCTCAGTCTTCGAGATGGAATACTACCACATCACTTCTCACTGCCGAAAGGTAATAATGGACCCTCTCATGACAAAGGACAAGTACTGAAGTATCTTTAACGCTGCGACATCACTCTGGTAAGCACTCTTGTTTAAGTGTGTAGTGTGCGGTCATATCTCCCACCCACGTGAGCCTAGACTTGCTCGCCATTACATTGATCAGGAGAGTAAGCTCATAGTCAAGGAGGACGCCATGTGCGTCCGCTGCTTTGAGGGAAATCAAATCTGGTGTTTTACATGTCGGATGCGGGCAAAAAGTGAAAAGCTTGAAGAGCATACTAAGCATGTTTGCGTGTCGTATGGCCCAGGTTTGCCCCTGAAGGTGCTAGTCTAGCCAGATTCTCCAAGCGCATGGTTTTCGACTTATCTTGGACCTCCTTCACGTCGATGTTGAGATATCATAGGCCAGACTAACCGAACTTCCAGTCCTAGCTAGTGCGAAGTGGTCATTGAAAGTAAGGACTT
>CAYIBO010000097.1:0-2354 GCA_964361545.1 uncultured Candidatus Bathyarchaeia archaeon | reverse complement strand
CATATTCGAACTGGAATCACCCTTATGTGGCCCCCTCGCGGTTCCTGTTCGAAACGTGGGCGGTGAGGAGATTATGCAGAAGACCAAGTCGTTTGACGATCTCGGAATTGAGCCTCCACTCTTGAGGGCTGTCCAACGGCTGGGCTACACTTCTCCCACCCAGGTCCAGGTGGAGGGGATTCCAGCCGTACTGGCGGGGCGTGATGTCATCTGTTCTGCGAGGACGGGTTCCGGGAAGACCGCCGCCTTCCTCCTCCCAATCATCCAACGGCTCACGAAGCATCCCGCCCGTCGGACCCGAGTCCTCGTCCTCTCGCCCACCAGGGAATTGGCGGTCCAGACTGAGGCGATGCTGAAGGACCTTGCAGGAGGAACCGGGGTCAAGGGGAAAGCAGTCTATGGGGGAGTCGGAATGCAACTCCAAGAGAGGGCTCTGAGGGCAGGGGTGGATATGGTGATGGCCACGCCGGGTCGATTGCTGGACCATCTCGGGAGGGGATACGTAGACTTCCGCGACCTCCAGGTGTTGGTCCTTGACGAGGCGGACCGCATGCTGGACATGGGTTTCCTCCCCGATGTCCGCGAAATCATCAGCGCACTTCCTAAGCGGCGTCAGACCCTTCTCTTCGGTGCTACTATTCCTCGAGAGGTCGAGCAACTGGCACGTGAGATAACGCATGAACCCTTGCGGGTCACCGTAGGGCGCCAGGACCAGCCCCCGGAAGCGATACGCCACACCGCGTATCCCGTCCAGGAGTACCTGAAGACAGGATTGCTTGTCGAGCTGCTTCGGCGTGAGGGGATGAAGTCGTCGCTGGTGTTCACCCGCACCAAGTGGAGGGCGGACCGGCTGGCCCGGGAGTTGTTCGAGGCAGGCTTCCGCGTGGGGTTGATCCATGGAGGGCGCACCCAGTCCCAGCGGGAGGCGGCGTTGGCCGGGTTTCGTGCTGGCCGAGAACTTGTCTTAGTGGCGACGGACGTTGCTGCCCGGGGGTTGGACATTTACGGTATTACGCATGTGGTGAACTATGACGTGCCCCCCACCGTCACTGACTATATCCACCGTGTAGGCCGGACGGCGAGGTTCGAGGCCGCCGGCGACGCCATCACCCTAGTGGCGCCGTTTGAGGAAAATGATCTCAGGGGGATAGGACGGGACCTTGGCTACAAATTCCTTGGGGAGAGCGTCCCCGGCTTCGACTACAACGCCTCCCCACCCCCACGAAGCACGCGCAGGCCAGAACAGCGCTGGGAGGCGCGAACACGCAGGGACGAGGGTTGGACCCGACCACGCCCGAGCGGACAAGGGCGCTACGGAAAGAAGATGGTGAGGCGAGGTTCCGAGTCACGGTTCCGAGGCCCACGCAGAGGACGTCCCGGGACGAATCGCTGAACGTTATGACCCCGCAGCGGATCATCTCGCCATCGTGAGAAAGGCGAATTCTAGGGATTCTGAATTTCACACCTACAAGCTGTGAGTTTAAGTCAGTTTCCGTGCGAGGAAGCAATTACCCCCGTAATGCTCGCTGCCCGGATGAAAGTACGGCCGTTGGTTTTTCTTGCGACCACTCGGATTATATACTGACTCGCGTTTTCGATTCTCTGTGTAGAATGGAGTACTTGTTCCACCGAACTCTGATTCGTATGGAATTGAAGTGGGTCACTTTCGAATCGTACTCCTCAGCTTTAAGATTCACAACGCAGGAAGAGTGTCATGGAAAAACGGATTCCACGTGAGAAGATCGAGACGGGAATCACACTCTGTCTAAGCAGAGTGAGCGAATACCTTCAAGATGCTGGGGGGCTCATCGTCCAACAGAATGTCAGTCAAGGAACACTTCAAGACGCAGCGGTACTTCTAACCCTAGCCATAGAAGAGTTGGGCAAAGCGATAATTCTGCGAATGCGTTCTGAGGAACAGGCGACCAGCGAACTTGTACAGGTGGAACATCAAGTCTTTGGAGGCCGTGATGCCCATGAACACAAGCAGTCTGAATCCTTCAAACTAATCGATGCCAAACTGAAGCGTTTGCATAGAGCAGCTTTCAGCCGGGAGGCTTTTGGCCCGGATTTCGACATCAACGACGTAGACGTCTCTACTGACACTCGTCTCAAGCTATCCTTCGTCGATTTCGAAGACGGCGAGTGGTCGCGTCCTCCACCCATCGAACCGAAGAGACTAAGGGCACTAATCGTCGGAGCGAAGGAGGCTATGAAATCGGAAGAGACGCTTCAAGAAGAGCGGTTCAAAAAGACAGGGGACCAATTGACTATCAAGAATTCTTAGAATTTACGGATTCCCAGCATTCACTTCCAATCTAGTTTCAGGGGAGCTTCCAGCAGGGTACTCCCAT
>CAYIBO010000096.1:0-4269 GCA_964361545.1 uncultured Candidatus Bathyarchaeia archaeon | reverse complement strand
GAGACACGGTATCCCCGCTCGTCCTTAACCACAAACCCCTTCCTGGGAGCCCTGTTGACAAGGTCCGAGATGTATTTCGGGTTCACAGCCACCCTCAACAGGTCTGTGAAGCTGGAGGGGACGTCTCCTTCCTGGACCATGTGGCTAACCATCTGTAATCGTCTCTTGTTGGAGAAGAAGTCGCAGACCTCACAGATACTATCGAGGTCGGACTCGATGCCCTGGAGCTTCCGGCCGATGAGGTTGCGGGTCTCCGCGTCCCACTCCTCGAAGGAAAGGGGGAAGTCCAGCAGGACCCTTTCGCCATCGTGAAGGGTGAGTCTTAGGCCCATGATTCTGTTGTGCGGGGTTTCCACGCTATTTAAGGTTAACGTTACTTAATTACCAGATGTTAAGTATGTTCCTCAGACGCGACGTGAAACGAGAACCTGAACCTCACTAATACCGTCCAACGACTTCAGACGCTGCTCCACCTCATCCATCCGTCCCTCAATATCCTCAGGCATAACAATGTGGGCGATGAGCGCAACCAGCCCGAAGGCAACAGGCTCCTCTTCGAACTTGTAAACGGATGCCTTACCCTCAAGGCTCTTCCTCACCGCCTCCTGGAAGCCCTTCATGTCCTGGACAATATCCGAAGGGTAGATCTTCACAGAAACCATGACATTGGCCAAAGAACTAACCTGCTATGGTCCTGAGAAGCCACACTTCTGGCACTTGTAGGGACGACCGAAACCCCGGCATTTCTCGCACCGCCAGAGCGTCACTTCACCGCACTGGGGACAGGGGAACTTTACAGCTTCTTCCCGGGGGAGTATCATGCGCCCGCACCAGTTGCAGGAGGGCATTTTGACAGTGCGGACCTCGGCCAACATGATTACCGCCGGCCGGACTCTACGCCCGGATTATATGTCTTCTGACATGCTCTACGCCGCGCGGCTCCCACTTTCAGACAGCAATCCCAACTGGGGCGGCCTTGACGCTAAGAGGATCCTGATATGGCTCCCGCTACAGTGATCGCTGACCTACTCCTAGAGGTCTACCCGGCACTCTTCAGGGTACTTGTCCGTTCTCAGCCTGTTGAATCGTGGAAATCGGAGCTTCTTGTCGTGCGTTATGCTTGCATATTTGACCTCGCACACCAATCGTGGCCGAACCCATGTGATGGGAGATGGCGCTTCCACAGGACCCTCGATAACACGCCTCTTTCTCACAAGTTTCGATAGCATTGGCGTAATCTCCTCTAGGCTTCTATTGTTGAAGCCGCCTCCGACATTCCCAATGTGCTGCAACTGTCCCTTCCGGTCATGGACTGCGGCCACCAGCGCCCCAAAACTCGAAGCCCTCGACCCTTCACCTTGAGTAAAACCAACAACCACGCAGTCCAAGGTCTTGGCTCCTTTGACCTTAACCCAGGAATCTGCCCTGATGCCAGGAAGGTATGCGGAGTCTCGCCTTTTCGCGATGATTCCTTCGAAGCCTCTCTTCGACGCCTCGTTGTAGAATTTCTTTCCCTCCCTCTCGACATGGTCACCGTAGAGCAGGTGGGGACCCTCGCTGATGACCTTCCTCAGCGTGGCCTTCCTCTCTTCAAGAGGTTTCGAGACCAGGTCCTTTCCGTTCAGATGGAGAAGGTCAAACGCGACATACGTTACTGGAATGGTCTTGCGAAGTACCTCAGCTCGCGTGGCGTCGTTTATTCCGAACCTGTTCTGCATCTGTCCAAAATCCGGAAGACCCTTCGGGTTTAGAACAACGGCTTCGCCATCGATAACTGCCGCCTTCGCTTTGATACTACTCTTCAGTTCCTGTAGCTCAGGGTAGCCCGCGGTGACGTCTCTGAGGTTTCGGTTCTGCAGCTCTATCCTATTGTCATGCTTGAAGAGTAGGGCTCTTAGGCCGTCCCATTTCGGCTCGAAAATGAAATCCCCCGAATCGAACGGCTCTCCGGTCTTGGCCATCATGGGGCGTATTGGACGCTCGTCGAAGAGCGTCATCGTTTCTCATGGGCCCGGATACTCGCCTTAAGAGCCTCCATCAAATTCTTAGTCGGCTTAATCTCGGGCACGCGGACCTCTATCACTTCCTCCTGGCCCTTCATCTTCGCCTCGACAAGCTTAATCAAAGCGTCATGGTATCGGTCCTTGTACTCCTTGAACGCGAAAGGCTTCTTCATGATCCGTATCAACTGCTCAGCAAGTTCCAGCTCTTCCTTGTCAACTTCCACGCCCTTCTTCAGCTCCGGAAAGTCCTTGGGACTACGGATCTAGTCAGCATAGTGCAGCGTCGCCATTAGTATCGCACCCTCATATGGACGCAAGGCCACCAAGTGCTCCTTCTCGTGCATCACGACCCGTCCGATGGCTATCTTCCCGTACTGCGAAAGTGCCTCATGCATGAGGAAGTAGGGTTTCTCGGCCCGCTCGTCCGGCATCAGGTAGTAGCTTGTATCGAAATATATCGGGTCCAGTTTGTCCGCTTCAACGAACTGGAAAATCTCCACCAGCCGGCCTGATTCTAGCTCCAGCTTCTCCAGCTCCTTCGGCGTGATAGCGACGTACTTGCCCTTCTGGACCTCGAAGCCCTTGACAATTTCGTTCCAAGCGACCTCCTTCATGCACTTGGGGCACATGCGTTTGAACTGCAACGGGCTCTTGCATTTCGGGCACATCATCCTGAGCCCCGTCTTATGCTCCGAAATTGCCCCGTAGGTCTTGACGGGTATGCTTACCAGTCCGAAGCTTATGGCTCCCTTCCAGATGGCTCGCGGGGGCATAGTCTTGATTCTCCAACTCAGTATAGGAGGGGTGGCTTCCCCTCGTTTACTGGAATAAGAGGGTTACCTGGCCAAATTAACCATATCGCAGAAAAACCCTAACCCATAGAGTTACCTGGCGGGACCCTGGTTGAAGAAGATAGAGGAAATCGTCGAGGTGGACGGCAGGAAAATCGCCCTCTCCAACCTGGACAAGCCCATGTGGAAGAAGGAGGGTATCACCAAGGCCGACCTCATACAATACTATGTCACTGTTGCACCGCGAATGGTTCCGCTGATTCGGAACCGGCCGTTGATGCTGTACCGGTTTCCACACGGAGTCTCGGACAAGGCGTTCGTCCAGAAGGACTGGCCCCACCATCCGCCGTGGTTGAGGACGGTCTCCATCAAATCCGACAAGCCCGGTAAAGTTGTACGATACGCCGTCTGCAACGACCAATCCACACTCGTATGGCTGGCCAACATGGCCTGTGTGGAGATCAACCAGTTCCTCTCCTCATCGCCGAAGTACGAACGGCACGACCTGGTCCTGGTAGACCTGGACCCGTACCCGCCAGCTGAGTTCGAGGACGCACTGGAAATCGCAGAATCGTTCCACGCCGCACTCGACCAGATGAGACTCAGGCATATGATCAAAACCTCCGGAGCCGAAGGCATACACTTCCTAATTCCCATCGTCCCGAAGTACACCATCGAAGTGATCCGACGGTTCGTTCTGCTCTTGGGGGTTTTGCTGGAGGAACTTGTTCCAAAGAGGGTTTCAACATCTCGCACGAGAGGAAATCGTGTGGGGAAGGTCTACGTGGACTGGTTCCAGAACGGTGCTGGGAAGACGATAGCTGCGCCTTTCAGCCTCAGACCGAGCCCTGGGGCTCCGGTGTCTTTTCCGTTGCGGCCAGCTGATTTGAAGAAGAGAATTCAGCCTTCAGACTTCAACATAACGACAGTTCCCAGATTGATGTCCAAGGCTCCGGAGTTTGACGCCAGTCCTAACCAGAGTCTAGACGCGGCTTTCAGAGAACTTGGTGCTTTACCCTGAGCCTGGTGTAGTGGGCCCGGCCGGATTTGAACCGGCGACCCCACGGTCTCTGAAGCGCCTCTATCAGCCGTGTGCTCCTTGGCGTTGCTTAGCCTACAACGTAACCAGGCTGAGCCACGGGCCCACGTTTTTCGTTGGCGGGACCTTGACGCGTATTAAGACTTTCCAGATTCTGGTTTGTTTCTCCAAAGTCTTAAGACCGCGCCAGGTCCGCCGCGTTCTTGGAGCGCTGGGCCGGTAGTTCAGCCTGGTATGCCGAGACCGTTACGGGTCTTGGGCTGAAGAACGTCCGGTTCGCATGGGCCTGTTAGTGGGCCTAGGAAGACCGGAAGGCCGCGGGTTCAAATCCCGCCCGGTCCACCAACGACTTGAAAAACCGTATTCTTCTAGACTACCTCGAACAGTCCAGTCCAGCCGAGTTCGACGAACTCGCTCTGATGGGCGTGGAACAAGA
>CAYIBO010000095.1:0-4307 GCA_964361545.1 uncultured Candidatus Bathyarchaeia archaeon | reverse complement strand
CATATTCGAAAGCTACCTCGGCAGAGTAGCCAGCAGTTATGGTGCAGAAATCGAGACGGGGGTCCAAGCCAAATACTATCCCAGCAGCAACAGTCCACGGGTTGGGCCATTTCCCGAGAAATCGATCCACTGCGAACTCGTAATCGCTGCAGACGGTTATCCCAGCGAAACCGCCACTCTCGCCGGCCTACCAGAGAAGGAATACGCGAACCCCTACTCCGTTGCCACGAACATGGAGTACCTCATGTCAGACCTAGGGGTGGAACAGGATGTTGTTGAGATGTACATGGACCCGCGCTACTCACCCGGCGGGTATGGATGGATTATACCGAAGGGAGAAGGCCGGGCAAATATCGGGATAGGGATTAGAGAGCCGTACGTCCGACGAGAATGGCAGATCCGCGACCTCGTCGATGGCTTCATCGAGAAGAACAGGGTTGCCGCGGCGAAGTTGAAGGGGGGCAGAAGAGTGTCGATGGTAGCCGACAGCCTTCCCGTCGACGGCCCTTTGATGCGGACGTATACCGACACTGTCATGGCTGTGGGAGACGCAGCTGGAATGGTCATGCCCACGAATGGCGGGGGGATTCAGACAGCCCTCGTAACGGGCCGGTTGGCTGGTGAAGCGGCGGTGCGCTATTTTGAGAATCAGACACCTTTGTCAAGCTACGAGGAGGCTTGGCGGGAACAGATCGGTGTTGAAATGGAGAATTCGAAGATAATGCGCATGGCATCTGACAAGCTCATGGGACACGGGTTCCTATTCCATGTTTTCCTACGGTTGATTGGCACTAAGAGGATTGAGGATGTTGTCATGTGTCGGATGCCTAGGGGAATGGGACCCCTCTTCAGATTGCTAGCCTAGCCCTGCAAGGCTACGTCAATAATCATTCCCAGGAACAGTAGGAAGAGGTAGGGGCTGGAAATCTTGAACATCCTCCAAGCATTAGTCTCCGTGGGGTTGAGGAGAACGTAGATGCTCCCGACAAGGTTGGCAAACCCTCCTACCATAGCGACTAGGGCGTAAGCCAGGCCGAAATTGCCAACGAAGTAGATCGCGATAGAGAAAGGTAGGAAGATCAGCGAAAAGAGTGTGATTATTCGAAGGGCAGACTTGGTTCCTATGACTACTGGAAGCATTGGCACTCCGGCCTTGGTGTAGTCTGACTTGTAGGTCACTGCCAGAAACCAGATGTGGATTGGGATCCAGAGGAAGACAAGCCCCGCCATCAATACTGGGAGGAGGCTGATGCTTCCGACGGGTCCGGGGGTGGCTGCAGACCAGCCGAAGAGGACTGGAAAGCCCCCGCTGAAACCTCCGAGGAGTATGTTGAGAGGGCTCCTCCTCTTTAAGAGGAGACTGTACACTATGACGTTGTCGATTATGCCCAGAGCCATCCATGCGAAAGATAGGATGTTCAGCGTCACAGCAAGTATTAGGGAAGTACCGACTAGGACAAGTCCGAAACTGAGGCTGTTCCTCGGGGATATTCTTCCAGATGGAATGGGCCGGTGGCGTGTTCTAAGCATTACAGCATCAATGTCCCTGTCAATGTATGAGGTCAGTGTGTTGCAGCCTGCGCTGCCGGCCGTTATGGCGATTCCGGCGACGAGCCATTGGAGAGGGGTTACCGTGAGCTGGAGTAGCCTCTGAGCTACGAAGCTCGCTGTTAGGGATGTGAAGACAAGGAGAAAGACGATTCGCGGCTTGGTGAGCTCGTAGTAGCTCTGAATGCTCCCTGTTACGGTCCGGGTGACTTGCTCCTGCTTGAGCAGATCATCCACAACCACTGACCGCCAAGGACCCAGTCATCTGACCGTGTGCGGGACTGCAGTCGTGAAAACACCGATAGGTGGCGAACCCTTCCCGGGCGACGGTGAATGTTGTGCTTCCCCATGTTTCCCAAGTCACCAGCCTCATCACGTTTGGAATTGCAAACTGGTCGATGTCGAACCCGTGCCCAAGACCTTGTCGCGGTGGATTGGGAGGCCACTGGAGGGGATTTGTTGTGTTAACCGACAGCATGTACACGGTTATCGTATCGCCAACATTTGCTTCAATCATTTTCAGGTTGGTCACGGTCGTGTTGGTAAATCGGACGCCCATAAAGTTCAGCCTGGGGTCCTGGGAAGTGTAATTAGCGGCAGGAGGTGGAAGGCTCGTCTCGTTCCAAAGGCCAAAGCCCACGATTGAGAAACCGCCCGACTCCTGTATAAGAGCCCTCATTAGTATGACCCGGTGGACCGGTGGCGCGCAGGTCCTTGCCTGAGGGACAACAAACTGGTAGTAATAGACCGAGCCCGCGGCTACGCCGATGAGCACGAGGCTGAGCAGTCCTACTACAGGAAAGTGTTTCTTGGACACCTGCATTGTGTTGTGTATCCACTCACTTGGCTTGGCTTGTGACACGATATATATGGACAGTTGCAGCAAACGCGACCAGCACCAGGCCTATCTCGATTAGGACGAAATTGTCGAGCTTCGCCAGTACAGCTCGGAAAATCGCCACATCGAGAAATCCCTGCAGAACAAGAAGCCCCCCTAGCATTGAGTAGACTTCTCCCTTGGAGAAGATGTAGGGCTTGACCCTTCGTATGGGCACGGGCTGCCTGTTAGCCCTCAGCTGTTCTATCTTTGCACGACGCCATCTAACAAAGGCGTAGACGAACCCATAGGCTAAGGCGGAGGCGATTAGGAGTGACCCGAAGAAGAGTGACGAGTCGAGAACAAGCTGGTTAGGGTCGGTGAGCGGGATCAACGGGTTCGCGGCCCGGAAGCCCCAGACCGTGACAATGGCGATTTGTCCGAGAGCCGCAACGCCTAAGGCTATCCAGAAGGGCCTATCGATCATCGCGATTTTCTTACCGCGGTCAAAGAACGGTACGATCAGGAAGACTAGAATGAATATGGTGGGGAGGATTATCCCACCGATTAGGGCGTCCAGTCCCCCGACTCGAACGAACGCGTAGAGGCTTGTAAAGTACCATTCCGGGAACGTTATTTCGGTCAGCTTGCTAGGGTCGTACTTGATGCCCACCTCCACCGGGAACAATCCTCCCATGATGAAGATAATCCCTGTAATCGCTGAAGCCACGGGAATGTCTAGGACGAGGTTCCGGGGGAGATGGACTGCCATGAGGGCGAGCATGATGATGGGGATGATGAAAACATGGAATGCGTAGAATCTGAGCAATAGGTCATTGGGGCTGAAGCCGAAGATTATCTTGGCTAGGTCTGCACCTATTACCGGGGTGAGAAAAGTGAGGGTATATCCAATGTTGAGTGCCAGTTGTCCTCGGATGTTAAGGATGAGGTCGTAACCACTATAGGCTTCGAGAACCGTAACTACACCCAAGATTATGCCCGTTACCCAGAGCATTTCGTACCGCAACTTGTAGCGTCCAGAGAAATACTGGTAGAACATGTGCATCACGGCCAGGAGGACCATGGCGTTTGAGGCGTGATAGTGTATGTTTCTCATCATGAAGCCCCAGCTCACATCCTCCGTAATCGTCGTGATGCTGTTGAATGCTTGGTTGCAGATCTCCGGGTTTCCTTGTGAACAGTCACCGAAGGCCGGCTGGTAGTGAAACATCAGGAGTGCTCCAGTGATGCCGAGGATGATGAAAACAACGAAAGTTAGCATTCCAAGAAAGCCTAGCGGGCTGATGAAACGGGAGGGGAAGACGATTTTCAGTCCGAGCAGTATGGTTCTTTCTAGTCGGTTCCACGCCCATTTGAGAAGGGCGATGATTGGGTCGAGGAAGCCCTGGCCCTTAGATCTGGGTGCGGCCAATGCCAGGCTCTCCGTCGAATTCTTCCGCTATGATGCTGTTGTCGGAGCCCAACCGAAGTCTAATCCGAGGAAGGGGCCTCAATCCCAAAACCTTAGCAGGACCCTTTACCGGGACCGCATCTTTGAGCCTGTACTGGCTTCCGTGGCACGGACAAAGAAGCCTGTACTCATCATCATCACGGCCCGGGTTGACGATGCATCTTAGGTGGACGCAGGTAAGGTTCCAGGAAGCATAATGAGAGATGGAAGGTGTCGGCCCTGGGTCAGGAACAAGCTCATCAGGAAGTCTGACTAGGATATTCTTGTAGTAGGGGCTTTCTGATTCTGCGTAGGGCCAGGAGAAGAACCGGGACACTATCTCTGTGGACCCGGCGGGTAATCTTGCATAGTCACTCTCGAGAGCGACAGCATTTGCGATAACCACGGGGCCCTCTTCTTCAGGGATTAGCGGTCCCAGAATCTGTCCCGAGGTGGCCATCGAAGCAGCTGCTAGAACTGTGGAGGCTCCGA
>CAYIBO010000094.1:0-4417 GCA_964361545.1 uncultured Candidatus Bathyarchaeia archaeon | reverse complement strand
CGGGTTCGTGTAGTATGCTAGGTCGAGGCCGAGGATGCTGCCGGGGAGTGTGTCTGTCCCGAGCATTGGAGGGTTTGCTCCGTAGGTGTTGATGATTGCTGTGCGGGTGGAGTTCATGAGGAGTGTGAAGCTCAGGTAGACCTCTGTCAGACTTGAGAGGCTCAGCCATACTGCGAGCTTTCGCCACCAGGCTCTTGGCCAGAGCGCGGACAGCCCGAGAAGAACGGTCGCGCTGACCAGTAGAACCCTGGTCAATGTGCCCGTCAGGGATGCGAACGGAACGGTGGAGGGAAGCCCTATTCCGTCTAGCAGGACGTAGAAGGGAGAGATGCCGATGTTCACTATCTGGTCGGAGGTCGTTCCTTTCAGGGTCCACCAGGGCTCGTTTCCTAGGGCGATGAAGCCCATGATGAGAGCGCCCGCTATGCTTGGAAGGTCGATTCTCCTTACTAGGCTTCTCTCAGAGTTGGTTGTTGCCTCCGTGGTTCATCCGACCAGGGAAGCAGGACTAGGACCCGGATTGGGCTAGTTGTCCTGCTGGGTAGGTATTTCGCTTCGAGGCGATAGGTGTCCCGTAACTACAAGCCACTCCAGGAAGTGCTAGTGGATGGTGATGGTCCACGCTAGTGTTTGATGGAGTGACGACTGGAAAGTTCATGGGAGAATAAGGCTTCGATTTTCCCTTGCAGGAGAAGGCGGCCAAGTGATTGACAGGGCCGTGTATTCCTCTCGGATTCGCGGACAACGCTTTTATGCAATTTTTCTAAGCCGCGCTTATGCAACATAAGAAACTAGCTTCACTACTGTCTATTGCTGTTCTATGGCTTGCGGCACCATTCTTCGCCGTACCATCGGCCCACGCTTTTCACTCTACGGTGGACGTTGAGCATACTGGCTGGCTTGTGCAGAGCACCTTTGACAACTTCCTGGGTACTACTGTGGACGCTGTTAGGGAGGGTTCTACCCTGAACTTCCAGGTTAAAATCACGGCAAGCAGTACCGTCTTTCAGCGCAACCTCACCGTGGGCGTGAGACCCGACTGGGCCACGACCTTCACCAACGCCACAAACGCCAGACCCACCAGCACCCTGTCCCTCCAGGCCAACGAGTTCACGATAGTGACGGTTCCCCTCACAATTCCCACGCTGACAGGCGCGTCTGCGAACCTTAACATGGCACCGCATAGATGGGACGTTCGCGTCTGGAACACTGCCAAAGACAGTTCTGCAACGGGACAACTAGGCGATTGTAACCTGCACCAGAACACGGCACCGTATTTCGGATGCGACTCGGAGTCACGCTCGAACCTTGCCATCTACTCCAACGACCAAGCGGACGGCGTCAGGGCTCGAATTGAGGCTAACAGCAAGACCACCTCGCTGGAGAATGTTCTGTCGTCTCTGCTCGAGCTACCTCCTGGTGCGGGACGGGCTGCTTCGGACGTGAGTACTGCAAAGGCGGAGCTGAGCCTTGGAGATACCAGCTATGCCGCCGGTGATTTCGCCGCCGCGAAGACCCACTACACCAGCGCGTTGAACCTGGCTAACAGTGCTGCAGGTGCTCTGAGCGGTGGAGACTCTGCCGACTTCACCAACCTGCTGTTGAACGGAACAGGATGGTTGCTGGGTGGCGTGGGAGTGTTCATCGCAGGCTTCGGCTCTTTCTGGTACCTCAGAAAGAAGCCCAAAGCGTGATGATGCCGAGACCATAATCCCCAACCCCCTTTCTTTTCTTTCTCTCTTTCTTTTGACCCTAGTGTGACAGTGGAGAGGCTATCTGCCTCAGAACTAGGACGAGGGCTACACTGTTTAGTGCTAGGTAGGCTAGGCTTGCGGCGAAGAAGCCGTAGATAGTGTTCATGGCGGGAAACGGGTTGGGTGGAATCGCCCAAGACCAGACGGCCATGGTGTTCGCTGTTTCTAGCAGAACGGCGAGGGTGATGGTTTCTTTCAGACGCCCCCGCATCAGGAATGGGATTACGGCCCAGACGATGTAGTGGGTGTACAGTTGTCGTAGTGGTAGGAGCCAGACGAGGAGTCCCAAGAGGGTGACCTGGAGGGGGTCGAGGGTCTTGGCCCGGCTCCAGACGACTGCGAGCGCGACTAGAAACAGTGTGGTGGTGGCTGCTGCCCAGATCAGGTTGATGGTGAAGAGGGGGAGGGAGAGGCTGATGGTGTTGGGTAGGATGGCGTAGAAGAGGGTCATTATGGTGAAGCTGTAGGTTCCGCTTCCGAGTCCTGTTGAAAGGTTGAAGCCGAGAATTGTCTCCTGGTAGCCTGGGATGCGTAGTGGTAGTAGTAGGCCCAGTGCTAGGACTGTTGTCATGGCTAGGAGGCTTCGTAGGGCTTGGGCGGGTTTCTGGTTCCTGACCAGCCAGAGGGCGAGCAGTGGTGTGGCTAGTATGGGGTGTAGTTTGAAGATGGTTGCTAGGGCTAGTAGGGTGCTTCCTGTTAGGTAGTGTCTTGTGGTGAGGGCGAGTAGTGAGAGGGCGAGTATGAGGTAGCCGAAGATGTCTGTGTGGAACCAGAAGTATGGGGTGGAGCTGATGGAGGGTAGGATGAGGAATAGGCTGGGCGGGATGATGAGTTGGAGCCCGGTGAAGCCGCGCTGGCGGAGGGCGAGGAAGATTACTAGTCCGACTGAGACGTCGGCTAGGATCGCCACGATCCGTATGTTCTGTGATATGGCTAGGAGGGTGCTGGCTGAGGTGAGGGTGTTGGTGAGGCTTATGATGCCGGCGATGAGTAGGAGGTGGAATGGCGGGTAGGGCGCTGCCCAGGGCCGTGTGGAGTAGGGGTTGTCGCCCTCTAGGACCATTAGTGCTTTTGGAATATCTGCGCCTAGTAGGTCTCCGCCACCGTCGCTTCTGAGGAGTAGAAGATACTTGTGGAGTCCCGCGGCGAGGAGGAGGGTTGTGAGGAGTAGTGGTGAGGCTTGGTGGATGTTTCTGTTGATCTGTTCCAGCCTTCTCGGCGAGGGGAGTATTCCCAGAGGGAGCATGGGGTGTGGGTTCGGGCGTCTGGGACGCTAATTATGCCTTCAACAAGCGGTGGCTTGGCAGACTGAGCCCTGGGTCCTGGGATGCTTGTTCGGAAGCTGAATCCGGGTAATATTGGACTCTTTCTTGCGCTGGAGGTTGGAGCCCCTGGGGAGGGTCAAAAAAGAATGCTTGGGTTTTCTGAAAATATTGGCAGATTCAGAATTTCGGGAAAATGTTTGGGGTGAAGGGTCTGAGGATGGCGGCTCTTCCGGAAGCTTGATGGCGGGAAAGGAATAAGGGCGCTTACGTGCACGTGTCAACCCATGGCCCGCAAGACCTTGACCATATCGGAGGAAGCGTACAACGCCCTGGCCCGGCTGAAGTCCAAGGATGAATCCTTCACCAAGGTCATTCTGAGACTAGCTCGGAAGAGACCGGGGGGGAACTTGTTGGATTATGTTCGTTCCTTTTCTCCCGACGAGGAGCTGGCCTCGGCTCTTGAGAGGGTCCTGGAGAAGCGTGGCAGGATCCGCCTCAGAAGCTTGGGGCGCTAGGCCCTGGTCTGCCTTGACACGTCGTTTCTCGTGGAGCTGGTACGGGCGAAGCCTGAAGCTGAAGAGAAGCTTCGCCACTACTTGGAGAAGGACGAACGGATTACCACTACGCCCGTGAACGCGGCCGAACTCTTTGAAGGGGCCTACTCGACTAGGACTAGAAGGATTGAAGTTGAAAGGGTCAGAGGCCTCTTAGAACACTTAGAACTTCTCGAACTCTCCCTAGACGTTTGCGAGAAATACGGTAGACTCGTCAACGACCTCAAGGGAAAGGGCTCTCCGATTGGAGACTTGGACACTCTCATCGCCAGCGCAGCGATAACCCACCGAGAGATACTGTTGACCCGGAACAAGGCTCACTTCGAAAAGGTACCGGGACTAGTCATCGAGTCCTGGTAAACCCCACAAAGACTGGGACAGTAGAGATACTACTCTGACCGGTTTCATCTCTGCCCGTGGCGTCTCGCAGAAGCTTCACAGGGCTGTACTAGAGCGAAGGTTTGGCCTGGCAGCATTTCTGATACCGCTAGGAGTTGGGGCTGTGCCGGAGATTATTGTGGGACTCCACCTTGTGGGCTTTGACGCTATAGCGTTCTATGTTCCCAACACGCTGGACTGGGCAGCGGGGAAGGCGGGTTAGCTATTCAGCACTGGAATTGCCCGGAGAGGCGCAGAAGGGGAGAAGAAACACCTATTATGTTCGCGGCTGCTTTGAAACTTTTGGAGGCATAGTCTGAGATGGCTCGACAGGCGAAGGCTGTTGCGATGGAGGTAGTGGTAGAGGGTTTGCGGGGGATTGAGGAACGGATAGAGGGGCTCCTCGAGACCTTTGAGATCGTCTCTGACAAGAAGCTTCTTGAGAATATCAAAGAGAGTCTCAGGG
>CAYIBO010000093.1:0-4451 GCA_964361545.1 uncultured Candidatus Bathyarchaeia archaeon | reverse complement strand
AGTGAGATCATGAAGCTGGTCATCTCCAAGAACATTCTCGGCGAGTCCGCCTCGCAATAGCAACTGAAGGAGAGACTTGCAATGCCAGACAAAATGCTAGTTGTTATTCTCGCAGGCAAGAACGATATCGACAGAGCCAAGCAGGGATTGGTATTCGCTAAGACTGTTACGAGGATGAAGCTGCTCTCGGATGTAAGAGTCCTATTCTTTGGGCCAGGCGTGGAACTCCTGGATCCCCAAGGGGAGCACTATTCAGCAATAAGGGACATGTTGAGCGAGTTTCGCAACCTCAAGGGGAAAGTGTCAGCGTGCATTTCCAACGTTCACAAGTATGGGCTAGATGAGAAACTTGAGAAGGAGCTTGTGGTGGCGGAAGAGGCCGCTTACCTGATCACAGACTCTGTCAAGAACGGGTACCAAGTAATCAGCTTCTAAGTGCACTGGGACAAACGTGCCACTATCTCTGCCCTTCCATAGTCAAATCTTGCTTAAGAGGGCCTTAGACCAGCCTTCCGATTCTACGCTCTAGACTTGGGAATCGAGACATGGGCCAGCTTCTAATCGGAAAAGATCCGGAAGGAGGACCCTTCTTGATAGATTCCAGTAGCCTCACGAAGCACTGCATAGTGTTCGGCGCAACGGGTTCCGGCAAGACGGTTCTCTGCAAGAACATTATCGAGGCTGCTTCCAGCCGAGGGATCCCGGTTCTAGCTATCGACCCGAAAGGCGATATTGGGTGCCTGGCAATCCGCTCGCTCGATTTCACCTTTAGACCCTTCTCTGACATTGAAGCCAAGCTCCTCGGGAAGACTCCTGAGAACTACCAGAAGGAGTTGGCGGCCGAATATCGGGACAAGTTCTCCGCGTCTGGTCACGAGGAAGATGATCTGAAACGGTTCGTGGATAGGACGGATGTTAGAATCTACACGCCCCGCTCCAACAACGGCCTGCCGGTTTCCATGTCGCCCAGGCTAACTCCGCCTAGGGATTTTGCGAAGAAGATGGTGGAGGAGCCAAGTCTTGCTCTAGACCTGTTAGAGCTGAAAGCGTCCAACCTTATGCGGCTAGCCGGCTACGGTGAAGAGAGTAGGGTCCAGCGGTCTCTCATAACCCAGATTCTGGAGGAGGAGTGGAAGAACGGCCACGAGCTTACTCTGGAGAAGCTGATTGAGCTTGTTACCTCTCCACCGTTTGACAAGCTGGGAATGCTGCCCCTGGACGAGGCGATAGAGCGCAGGGAGAGGAGCGAGCTCAGCCGGAGGCTGAATGTTCTGATCACGGATGCTGGCGCCAAGGCCTGGTTCATCGGTGAACCTCCGGATTTTGACCGCTGGTTTCGTAAGACCCAAGGAAGGACGCCCGTCTGCGTCGTGGACCTTCGGACAATTCCTAGCGAGGAGGGTAAGCAGGTTTTCGTGGAGTACCTATTGCAGGAGCTTTTCTACTGGCTTACTCGCCAGGAGGGAACCCAGACCCTGCAGTATCTGCTCTACTTCGACGAAATTCATGGCTACTGCCCGCCTGTCCGTGAGCCTCCGTCGAAGAAGATGCTGATGCACCTGATACATGTTTCTCGGGCTTTCGGTCTCGGGATTGTTATGGCGACGCAGAACCCGGTGGATGTGGACTACAAGGTGATATCTAACGCTAACTTTCGATTCATCGGAAATCTCTCAACTCGCCAGGACATTGAACGTGTCAGGACGGGTCTCTCCTTGGGACCAGATGCGTTCCAGGTCATATCAGTGCTCAGGACCCGCCAGTTCTACTACCAGATATTCGACCAGGGACAGTCAGGGATTGTGGTCCCAGGATGGCTTATGAGCTATCACCGTGGACCCCTGGAACCAGGCGAGGTAAGGAAGTTGAAGGCGGGAGCCACCCCTGAGAGGATGCAGGTCAGGGTCCTGCCTTTGATGGTACCTGAAGAGGGTTTGATGCGTGAGGCTGAGCGTAAGAGAGCAAAGGGGGGAATACTTAGCGGCGCGGAGGAGAAGGCGGCGTTCGCCAAGGCCTTCTACCTGCCGTACCTGGACTTTAGCTACGAATATTCGGCGAAGAAGGGCTTCCTCTCTAAGCAGACCGTTCTGAACCAGGGAAGGTCCGCGCTGCTTGCGCTTCGAGAAGCAGACCTCGGCTTTGACCCAAACCTCGCGGAGCTCGCGCCGCAGCTCGTGGAGGCTGAACTTGATTCAGACTCTATCATTCGCGGCGTTGATTCCACGACCCTCGTCCAGGAAAGGCTTGACGAGCTCAGACGACTACTCTCCGATTATGAGAAGCAGTTAGAGGGGCTACGTGGAAAGAAAGGAGCTGTTTCGAAAAATGACCCCAAGGGTCTCAGCTTGAAGGATCACATCGAACATTTGGAAGAGGCTCGGTCTTCTCGGTGGAAGATTTTCGCGGATGGATTGAAGCTGCCGTCTAAGACAGACCCGAGCACTCTTGAGCTTCTTGAAGGAGGACTGCTCTACATTCCCTATTTCATCGTCAAGCTGTCCCGAGGCGGTGAGTCAAGGTTTCTCGTATGGGACAGGCGCGGAAAAGAGAACGATACCATAGCTGACGAGCTGATGAAGAACAGGAAATTCCGCGAATTGATAGAATCTCGCGCTACATCTCAGTAGAAGAATAGCCCCGCCCATCACTACGGACTAGCCTTCATCCCATCCGGCTCATCCAAGGGAGCTACAAGGGGTTCTTCCTTCCAGAAAGCGTCACTGCAAACACCATGCAGGCTGTGTGGGGATAGTTCGGGGGAATATGCGTAACCGAGCATGGGACTCGTAACAGAACATTGTCCCTATTTTCGGGGGTCAGCATATCCTTCTCGGGAGTGCCAGCAAACTACCCAGATCGCCGCTATCTTGGAGGGAGTTGTGTGAGAAAAGCCGTGGGCATAGACGACATTGCAGTCTACGTGCCTAGGCTCTATCTTGAGCTGGCCGACGAGGCTCATCCCGAAAAGGCGACGGAGTTCTCTATTGCTAGGAAAACAGACCCGCGAAAGTATCTCCAGGGAATCGGGACTGCAAAAATGTCGATCCCAGACACATATCAGGACAGTACTGTTTTGGCTGCGAACGCCATCTACGAACTAATGGAGAGGAACAATATCCATCCGGAGAAGGTGGGCAGGATAGACATTGCCACGGAAACTGGGGTGGACGAGTCCAAACCCGTAGCAGCCTACGTCCACGGAATGCTCGAAGGAAGGTATGGCAAAGGCGCACTCAAGAGAGCTTCAGGCGTCGAATACAAGTTCGCCTGCGTAAGCACAGCTGATGCGCTGGAAAGCTCGCTAGACTGGGCGTGGGCAGGCAGAAGCAACGGCAAGTACAGCATTGTGTGTGCGACGGACATAGCGCGATATCCTCTGGGGGCTCCTGGGGAGCCGACCCAGGGGGCGGGGGCAGTTGCCTTGCTGGTTAAGGAGGAACCGCGGATTCTAGTGTTCGATCCCATAGTCGGCACGTATATGGAAGACGAGGACGACTTCTGGAGGCCCCTCTTCTCAACCACCGCAGTCGTCCACGGGAAACAATCAGAGAGAGCCTACCTGAAGGCTATGGAGGGTGCTGTAGACGACTGGGCCGAGCAAGCTGTAGCCTTGGGCCTGGTCAAGACGGGGCCTGGTGAGGCCTTGACAGACCACATCGGGCCCATGTCGTTCCATGCTCCGTATCCGAAGATGGCTGAGAAGGGGTTTGCCTACCTGTTGCGGCATTTCTGGCGGGGTCTCCCACGCTGGCAAGAAGTGGTGCGGGAGCTTGGGAACGAGCCGAGACTTGGTGATTTCAGGACGAGGGATGAGTTTGAGAAGGCAGAGGGCGAGTACATGAAACGTTTCATGGAGACCTCGCGATTCCAGGCAGAATACAACGAGAAGGTTGCTGATGGGCTGATACATGCTAGGGAGAGCGGTAACAGCTATGCGGCTTCAGAGAAGAGCTGCCTATCGATTCTCCTGGAAACAAAGGCCCGAAAGGGCGCGGACCTTGCAGGTAGGAGAGGGGGCTCCGGCAATTATGGCAGCGGTTGTAAAGCGAAGGCATCAAGCTGGATCATCGAGGAAGGCTGGGTTAGGGTTGCGAGAAGATTTGGCCATGCAGAGAAACTGGAGCATCGGAGACCGATATCGTTGATGGAATACGAGACCCTTCACGAGGGAACCCGGTTTCCTGATGGTAGGAAGTTTGTTGTGGAGCCGGAGAACGAGTTCGTGCTGGTTGACGTGACGTCTCAAGGCTACCGACATTACAGGTTTGCGGACTGAACGCTGGCGTGAAAGGTCGATCAGTTTTGACATGTTCAACGGACCACTAGTATTCGTCGAGTCCCTCTAACATGAGCCTAAGAGAATAATAGTGTCCGTCAATTCGAGCGGATTCTAGGTCCCGTAGTCGAGACCCGCCGAATTCAGTTAGGCCTGACGCCCCGCTCGTAGCAAA
>CAYIBO010000092.1:0-4458 GCA_964361545.1 uncultured Candidatus Bathyarchaeia archaeon | reverse complement strand
ACCTGCTGAGGAGCGACATAGAAGCCGAACGGGAACCTGGTCCATTATAACTTGGACGGGCTTCCTTGAACCTGCACTTTTATTACCCTCCCGCATTGGCAACGGTTCGCCCATGATAATACTCGGCGGCTCCGCCTCGGGTCCTCTGGCGGACAAGGTTGCCAAAGAACTCGGATCTGAACCCGGCCGTTTGGAGATCAAAAAGTTTCCAGACGGAGAGAAATATGTTCGAATCCTCTCCGACGTCAAGGGAGAAGATGCCGTTGTGGTTCAGTCGCTGTACCGGAACCCCGACGAGTATATCCTGGAATTAATGCTCCTGACGGACACGCTGAGAGACTTAGGGGCCCGCTCGATAACAGGGGTCGCACCGTACCTCGCCTATGCTAGGCAGGATGCTCGCTTCAAACCTGGCGAGGCGATCAGTTCCTCGTCCCTGGCAAGATTCTTTGAGGCTGCAGGCATGACCTCGTTCCTGACTGTTGATACCCACCTTCACAGGCTGGAGGATGTTTCCAAGGTCTTCAAGATACCAGCCCGTAACCTCTCGGCCATGCCCCTACTGGGCAAATATGCCTTGGAGAACCTTCGTCTCAAGAATCCTGTGGTTATTGGGCCGGATGAGGAGGCTGGGCCCTGGGCAGCAATCGTGGCCAGAGAAATAGATGCGGAACACACCGTCTTCCACAAGAAACGCGTCACGTCCTCCAAGGTCGAGATCGACACCGGCCACATCGAGCTGAAGGGTCGAGACGCAGTCTTCGCCGACGACATTATCAGCACAGGCGGAACCATAGCCGAAGCTGCGAAGGCCTGCAAGAAGAAAGGTGCCAGGAGAATCTTCGCACTCTGCACCCACCCCGTCTTGGCGGAAGGAGCACTGAAGCGGATCAAGGCGGCCGGTGTTTCAAAGGTAATCGGGACAGACACCATACCCAGCCCCATTAGCAAGGTCTCAGTCGCACCGGTCATCGCGAAAGCAGTCAAAGCCTAGAACTGGAAGACGTGGCGTCTCGGCCAAGAGTGAAAGATTGCCCCCTGAACTCTTGGTCACAGGCGCCCTAAACTGGGACCTCAACCTCTTCGTCAAACGCCTTCCCAAGTCAGGTGAAGAGGTAGTTGTTGAGAGGATCGAAAGGGTCCCAGGCGGGAAAGGCGGAAACGTTTCGGTCGCAGCCGCTCGCATTCTTGGCCCAAACCGTGTAGCCCTGATGGCCTGCGTTGGAAAGGACGAAGTTGGACGGAAACAGATCTCAATCTTGAAAGAGGAGGGAGTTGACACCACCGCAATACAGGTCCTGGACCGATTAGAATCCGGCCAAGCCTATATCACAGTCGATGAGATGGGAACCAACGTCATTGAGACCCATTTCGGCGCTAATGCAGGGCTTCGGCACGAGCACATCATGAAACAGACAGTTCAATCATTGCTAGGAAGCTGCTCCATCATGGTCGTTATAGACCCTCCCAGGCAGGTTGCCGGAAGGATACTCGCGGAGGGTAGACGTTTGCGACGGCCGGTAATATGGCATCCAGGCGTTCTGACAAGGTTCGGCATCAAAGAATTCGAGGGCGAGATGGAGGGCCTCGACTACCTTGTCCTGAATGAGGTCGAGGCTTCACGCTTCACGAAAACCCGAGGTCTGGAGAATTCGCTGGCTTCCATCAGCAAACGAGCCCCCAAGGCCAGGATCCTCGTAACCCTGGGAAGTAGGGGTGCGGCCTTCTACGAGAAAGGGAACTTGTCAAAGGTTGAGAATGTCCGGCTGGAGAAGTTGGGAAAGAAAGTCGTGAACACCACTGGCTGTGGAGATGCGTTCGTTGGAGCCTTCGCCGCCTACAAGATACTGGGACGGAACGACGAGGAAGCGCTCCAGTATGCCAACATGGCCGGCGCATTGAAAGCCACCCGGGCCGAGACCCGGGGAAGCCCCAGTAAGAAAGAGCTGGAAGACGCGTACAAGAAATACTTCGCCTAGTCCTTACCATTCTGGCCAGCTGGTTTAGAGGTCTACTGTGTTTATCTCGTGCAGGTCCACGAGGCTGTTCATCTTCACCATCGACTGGGAGATCGTATACAGGACCTCTCCGATGTAGAGGGCTCTGGACACCCACCTGTCTGAGTTGGAGTAGTCCGGACCCTCCCAGTTTCCAAGATGTGTCACTCCGCCTCGAAACACGATTCCGGCTTCGGAGCTGATTGCGAAGACGTATGCTCCCTGCCAGACAGGAGACCCCCAAGCAGGCGGGTCGCCGTTGGCCTTGGCAACAGACACAGGAATCACCAGGAGATTCTTGCCACGGTCGAAGAGGACCGCCTTATGCTCAGAGAGAGCCTGGGACTCGGTTCCCCGGTCGCCGATCACATACTTCCCAATCTCAGACGGCTTCCCAGGGTCAGTGACATCGAACAGGGAAACCTTCACCCCCATGAACCATGCGAAGCTTCCTTGGTCGTCCGCCTCCTTACCGATTCCGATGAGATGCCTCTCGTCATAGGGCTGGAGGTAGTCCGAGAACCCGGTCACCTTGAGCTCTCCCAGAACCTTGGGATTGGCCGGATCTTGGAGATCTATGGCGAAGAGGGGGTCTATCTTCTTGAAGGTGACTAGGTAGGCGCGGTCTCCCATGAAGCGGGCGGAGTGAAACTGCTCCCCCTGCCCAAGCCCTTCCAGCCTGCCGACGATATTGAGGTCCCTAGTGAGCACGTAGACGTTGCTGCTAGGACCCGAACCCTGCTGGGTGGCTGTGCTTGTGACGGCGCCGGGCTTTGAGCCGTTGGTTCTTGAGACCATGGCCACTGATGGTCGCCAAGCGTGAGTGGCAACCCGGAAGTAGTCGCCGTACTCATCCATAGAGAACTGGTTCAGAATAGTGCCAGGCACCTGGCCCGTCGCCTCGTACCGTATTGTTTCACGGTCCAGCTGTATCCGGTGAATTACAGTCGCTTGCTCTCCGTTGTAGACAGGCGATGTGAGGTATAGGTCCCGGGACGAGACATAGATGGTTCCGCTACTTCCTAGCATGAACGATTCAAAGGATGGGTCCTCCTCATCATGGGTGATGTCGAAGCCGAGAATATTGGTGAACGTATGCCCGTAGTCCTCAAGGTCCGAGTGGTAGACCTGCAGGGCCGAGACGATCGTTGTCTGCTGGTTGACCACTTGTCTGGGGAGCTGGAAGTCCTTTCCACAATAAGGAATGGTCTGGCTGGCGACGAGATAGACGAAATCTCCGATCATGCGAGTGCCGATGTAGCTTCCTTCCACCGACATGGCCTTTCGAAGAACAGGGTTGGCCCTGTTGTTGATGTCATAGATCCAGATTGATGTCTCGCTGCTACTCCAGTATGGTCCGTCCGAGACTCTTGCGCTCATGGATGGTTTGGCATAGTATGGTGTCGCCTGGCCAAATATTGCGAGCTTATCCCCTTTCACGAACACGCCTATCACTGTCCCGTTGACCCGGATTTCGGACGCGACTTCTGCCTGTGTAGCAGGATAGGCCTTGAGGATCACCAGCTTGCTTCCGCTGACTGTGTAGATGTAATCCCCGTCCGTCTTCACAGTGTCCAGCTCGTCTACTCCTTGGACCTGGTTGTTCGTTTCAGAATGAGAAGGAGGAGAGCTTGTCCCGCTTGGTTCAGATTTCGAGCCAGCAAAGGAGAGAGTCTGAACGTCAGTGGTCCAGCTACTAGGCGTAGCTAGGCCGTTGTCGCCACAGTAGAGGGACTTGTCTACGAGAAAACGCTGCAGTTCCTCGTAAGAGGCAAACTTGACCATCCTGTGCCCAGAAACAGTTGGATTCTGAGAGAATGCCAGAACGAGAATAGCCAGAGTCATGCCGATGAGGAGCATAGTGTTTCTTCGAGGAGCCATTCCACTACCGCCGCATGCTAGTGATGCAGGAACCGCGGGCATAATCCAAGTGGTTAGAACAGGCTGTTCAGAGACCAGAACGCACCGAAGACCGTCTCGGCCCCGAGACCGGGGCTCGCACGAAGGGCAAGATTCAACTTAACAACAGCCCGTAAGCCGTCCCAGAGGCGACTTCTCTGGAAAAGGAAAGGATTGTCGAATCAGAACTCAAAGGCCTCACCTTGAGAATCTACTGGCATATCCTCGGTTCACGCAAGAAAGGCCCGATTGGTGTACGGCCAATCCAGAGGGCTCTCGGTTTGAGCAGCCCCAGCGTATCACTTCACCATCTCGAAAAACTACGGGGGCTGGGCCTCTTGGAAAAAGACCTTACTGGAGAATACCGTCTCGTAAACGAGGTGAAGGTCGGGGTTCTACAGAACTTCGTAGGCCTCCTAGGATTCCTGCTTCCCCGTTACCTATTCTATTCCACAATGTTCACCGCGATGCTGGTCTTGTATCCCATCCTTTACCCCCCTAACCTGTCGCCCCACAACATAATGGCCCTGGTCTTCGGTGTCACGGGAGCGGTCGTGTCTTG
>CAYIBO010000091.1:0-4525 GCA_964361545.1 uncultured Candidatus Bathyarchaeia archaeon | reverse complement strand
TCGTCCAGACAAGCCTTCCACCCAAGATGCATTTCCATAGGAAGTCAGACAGCTGGGAATCAGGGATTCTATGGACTGAAAGGTTTACACGCTACAGCGTGAACAATGGAGGCACCGATGAGGGAGATCGTCCTCCAACTCAGTGCACCCAGCACATGGGTCTCCGAGGTCACATCGAAACATCCTTCAACAGTTCGCATTCTTGACTGCAAACCTGCCGAGTCCAAGGGTGGGATAAGACAACTAGTGGAGGTCACTGCGGACCCCGAAAGCCTGGAAAGGATTGTGAAAGAGGTAAAGGCCAGCCCCTTGGTAAAGGAGGCCTATATAGTTGAGACAAAGAAGGGCAGGATGATCGGGTCCCTCCTTACAAGCTCCGTTTTCTGCGGCATGGTCATGGGGTCAAACGCCTTCTGCCGCACCTGTTTCTTTCAATCCAAGTCGAAACCCGATGGCACGGTTGAGTGGACCATTGCCTTCACCGGTAGGGAGGCTCTCACCGAACTACTCGACAAGCTGAAGCAAGAGAGGGTTGCGGTGAAGATTCTCAGGCTCGCCTCAGTCGCCGACGTGGAAACTCTCACGTCGCGCCAGAGGAATATTGTTGAGATTGCTTTGGAGGAGGGCTACTTTGACTACCCTCGTAGTATTACTCTGAGGCAACTGGCGAAGAAAGTTGGTGTTTCGGCTTCCACTGTTTCCGAGGTTCTTCGACGGGCCGAGAAGAAGATTCTCTCCGCCTATGGTAAACCGGGTGCTGTTCAAGGTCTTCGGGGAGAGGAGGTCTTTCTAGGCGAGAGGAGGGGCTAGGGAAATGCTCAGCGTTCAGATTAGCCGCAAATCCGTGTCATCTTAGTATAGTTGAGAAGCCCGCCTGCAAATAGAATGGCAGTTTCACGATTGGTTAGGTCATGCTTCAGAGGGACGAGGAGTCGTCCCATTGGGTCCTCGCATGAGTCTCGCAGATTCTCAGGCATTGAACTACTCCCTTCCATGACTTCTGCCGAAAGCCCGTTCTTCTCAAGTCCCGCTTTCACATTGGTAATGCGAATCAAGTTTCCAAGTCGGATAGTTTCGTAGTCCGATGGGTCCTTGAACGCAAGTGGTGCTATTCCAAAGTTGACAAGGTTCGACCGGTGGATTCTAGCGTACGACTTGGCAATGACCGCCTTCACGCCCAGGTACATCGGTGCCAGAACAGCATGCTCCCGGCTGGACCCTTGACCATAGTTTGAACCTGCGATTATGAATCCTCCTCCCGACTTCTGGGCTCTTGGAACAAATTCCGGGTCGAGATATCTGAACACATACCTGCTGATGGCTGGTATGTTGCTCCGCAACGGCAGCACCTCAGCACCAGCAGGCAGAATCGTATCAGTGCTGATGTTGTCTCCGACCTTGATCAAGACTTCTCCCTGGAGGTCAGACTCCAATGCTCCTCTCGTTGGAAGGGGTTTGATATTGGGTCCTCTGACAACAGTAACTGTGGACGGGTCCTGTGCAGGGAACGTAATCATTGAATCGTCTAGGACGAATCTGTCCGGCCATTCGATTGTTGGGTATTCTCCCAGCTCTCGCGGGTCTGTGACAGTTCCCCTCACGGCACAGGCGACACATGTCTCCGGACTTGCAAGGTAGACCTTGTCATCGGGGGTACCGCTTCTCCCTGGAAAGTTTCGATTATAGGAACGCACAGAGACCCAGTCTGTCCCGGGAGCGGACCCCATCCCGATGCACCCTTGGCAGGCGTTCTCGAGGATTCTTCCTCCTGCACCCACTATCGGGCTCAGCCCGTCCTCTCGCAGCAGCGTCTGAACGACTTGACGCGAGCCGGGGTTGACGGCGAAGCTGACTCGAGGATGAATCCTCCTTCCCTGCAAGACCCGGCTGACGACCATCAGGTCGTGAAAGCTGGAATTGGTACAAGACCCGATCAGCACTTGGTCTACGTCAATCTCGCCAACCTCAGCCACGGGCTTCACATGATCAGGCGACCCTGGAAGGGCTATCAAAGGCTCTAGCTCATCAAGGCTAATCTCTAGAAGCTCATCATAGCTTGCCTCTTGGTCTGGCTCAAGCCGGGTCCAGTCCGCTTCCCGTCCCTGGCGTCTCAGATAGTCTCGGGTCACGTCGTCAGAAGGAAATATGGATGTGGTCGCTCCGAGTTCGGCTCCCATGTTCGTAATAGTGGACCTTTCAGGGACAGAAAGGTTCCTGACGCCAGGCCCGAAGTACTCGAAGGTCTTTCCAACGCCACCTTTGACAGACAGGCGCCGCAGCATCTCCAGTATGATGTCTTTCGCCGTCACCCATGGTCGCAACTTTCCTGAGAGCTTGACCCCGACGATCTTTGGCATCTTCATGTAGAACGGTTGACCTGCCATCGCCACTGCAACTTCTAACCCGCCAACTCCGAAGGCCAGCATTCCTGCTCCCCCTGCTGTTGGGGTGTGACTGTCCGAGCCCAACAGGACCTTTCCAGGAATAGAGAATCGTTCCAGATTCACCTGGTGGCATATCCCGTTGCCAGGTTTCGAGAAGTGAATCCCGTATTTCGCGGCGAAGGTTTGGAGAAACTTGTGGTCGTCAGCATTCTCATAACCTGTCTGGAGGATGTTGTGGTCCACGTAAACGATTGCGTGTTCCACCTTTGGAGAGGGGATTCCGAGAGCTTCAAACTCTAGACACGCCATTGTCCCAGTGGCGTCCTGCATTAGTGCTCTGTCAACGCGGACTCCAACCTCCTGCCCAGGCTCGGCGTGGCCATCGACAAGATGGGTTGAAAGTATCTTCTGTGCAACGTTCATAGTTCCGGGCATGCTAGAAGCGCACCCTAAGACCTTCAGGAAGAGGGTTGCGTAGCCCTATGATTACTTCCTCCCGAACACGTATGGGAGACGGATTAACTCACGCCAGAAGAGCCAAGCTGGCAGTGTCCAAGATGCCTGAACCCAGACGCGGGAAGAAAGCAGAGTCAACGGAAGCAAGACATGACGACGAGATAGCCGAATCCATCAAGGTTACGATGAGAGCTCTCAACGACTTCTTCGGCTCTAGAGTCGCCTCAAAAGAGGGACGATTGAGAGCCGTAGGGTCAGAGTTCGGGCACATCGTCGCGAAAAACATAACCAGATCCGACAACCCAGTGGTTCTCTTGGACGAGATTGCCAGCTTCTGGAACAGCAACGGCCTGGGCGAGATGGAAATCGCCAAGGGCCAACCACTAACCTTCACAGTCCACAACTGTTTCGATTGCATGGGCGCCCAAGCGGGCGAGCCCCTCTGCTCGTTCAAAGAAGGGTTCATCAACGCCATACTCAGCGACCGAACCGGAGGAATAGGAATGGTGGACGAGGTCGAGTGCTGCGGGTCCGGAGCACCAGCGTGCAGGTTCAGAGTTGTTCCCTTCGACAAATCGCTAGGATAGCATCTGTGTTCGGAATCTCATTGAAATACAATCCGGTCTGGCTCTGGCAGCTTCAGGAAGCTTCTAATCGGAAGCGTTTCTAGTAGTGTCATTGCTCACGCGTACACCCTAGTATTGGTTTTGTCAGGTAGGTTGATGAAGAGTGGCTAAGAAACGAACAGGGTCGGAGGACCCTCCCACAATCATCGTCCCAGAGTCTCCCGCATACATTGTGGACCTTCCAGATGACGATGAGGCGACGCTGGCAAGGTCGAAGTTCGAGAAGGCTGTAGAGGGTCTGAGGAGGGTCTACCCAAAGATAACGGAAGCGCGAGCTACAGTAAAAGTTTCCTCCCCCTTGGGGGAGCGGAAGAGGTTTGAGGTCCACGCTCTCGTCAGGATGCCCGGTCATCAATTCGAGTTCGCGGATGAAGGCTGGTCCTTGGCCGAAGCATTTGACGGAATAGCTCAAAAACTGAAAAGGCTAAGGACCAAGCCGGATAAGAAGTCGTCATTTAGGAGATATCCCACTAGGGAAGAACCGGAGTCTCGCCATTAGACCCGTCCTGGGGAATGCTCATGAATGAGCAGTGGGTTCCTGTAACGCAAAGTGTACCCTAGCGATAAGTAGAAGCAACTCCGGGAGAGGGGCCTCATGCCATTAACCACGCCCCCGTCCGCTGAACGAGCACACCAGGAACTCCTACAGCTTCTGGTCAAAGTTCAACATCTTTCCGGTAAGACCGGCAGCCTTGCTGAGGACCTTGCCAAGAAGCTACAGGTTCACATGGAAAAGGAAGAGAACTTGGTGCTTCCTCTCCTCGGCCTTCTTTCCGACTTGGTTTCTGTCAAGCCACGTAGGGGCCCAGTCAAACGAGCGTCTCGTCTTTACCGGGAGATGAAGCAGGAGTACTCCGGAATGCTGAACGGCCACCGAGAAATTATCAAGCTCTTGTCCCGTCTCAAGAAGTTGGGAGCCGAAGAAGGGCATCTGACGGCGGTGAGGTTCGCTGAGGCCCTGGAGCAACACGCCAAAGAGGAGGAAGAGATCCTCTACCCTGCCGCACTGTTAGCGGGTAAACTGGCTTCAGGAGACGCAAAGGCCAATTAGCGAGACTT
>CAYIBO010000090.1:0-4565 GCA_964361545.1 uncultured Candidatus Bathyarchaeia archaeon | reverse complement strand
ATGACGTGCCCTCATACCCCCAAACCACCTTCCGTTCTTCCCCACCTGACGAGAACCTCCGCGCCTACCTCAAACAGACCCTCGAATGGTACACGAAGCCCCCGTACGGGTTTGTGGACGTTCGCAGCCCCAAAGAGTTCACTGGAGAGATACTGGCACCCCCTGAGTATCCGACAGAACATGCTCAACGGGGAGGACACATTCCTGGAGCAGTCAACATTCCCTGGTCTCAGGCAGTCAGAGAAGACGGCACTTTCAAAGCCTATGAGGATTTGAAGAAACTCTACGAGAGCCAAGGCATCACTCCGGAAAAGGAGATCGTCAGCTACTGCCGCATAGGTGAGAGGTCGTCTTTCACCTGGTTCGTTCTGAAATACTTGCTCGGATACCCACGCGTGCGAAACTACGACGGATCATGGACAGAGTGGGGTAACATGGTCCGGAACCCCATCGAAAAGCCAATTCAGCCGCAGCCGATTCCCCAGGCCGTAGCCGCATAGACCTTTCCCCTTCCTTTTTCTTCATTTTTCTTTCTAGAGCTCTCCATGCGAAACTAGTCCACATTCGCACATCTCGCCGTCCACTAGCTAATGTAATATAGCCGATATCACGGGTGCTCTCCAGAATCAAGATTGGCCAAGCGAATCTCTTCCTCCAAGCCTTCAAAATGGAGCTACAAGGCTGAGCTGATATCAGCCTGCAATTGTGATTGGGGATGCCCCTGCAACTTCAACCAGAAACCGACCAAAGATTTCTGCGACGGAAGTTACGCTGGCAACATTACCAGCGGGTCCTGCGGAGAAGTCCGTCTTGATGGGCTGAAATGGGCCTGGGCCGCACAGTGGCCAGGTGCGATTCACGAGGGCCGGGGAACGGCGAAGGTCTGGATCGACGAGAACGCCTCAAAGGAACAGAGGGTCATGCTGGAAGCTATCTTGAAGGGAGAATACGGAGGAATGCCGTGGAGTATCTTCGCAGCGACCGTTGATAATTGGCTTGATACCTCCTTTGTACCCTTTGAGTGGGAGTTTGACGGGACGAAGAGCAGGTACAAGGCCGGGAATGAGATTCAGGCTGTTCTGGACCCTATGAGGAACCCGGTGACGGGAGCGGAAGCTTCTGCAAAGATCCTTCTGCCTACCGGGCTTGTGACCAAGGAGCTTAACCCGACTGCGACGAAGACCTTCAGTGTTTTCACGAAAGGCTTGAAGTTTGCGGCCCCTGGGAAGTATGGTTTCTACGCTACGGTGGAGCACGGAAGCTAGAATCTAGTCCAGACTCGTCGGTTATCCTGTTACTCCCTGGCGTTGCAACTCATCTATAATGCCGGCGCGTACTTGTCTTAGCCTCAGACGCTGGTCCGCGTACTCGTCTCCGGATAAACGGCCGGTCCTGAACTGCTCGTCTAGCTCTCGGAGCTGTTGCTCCGTCTCGGCCATACGCTTTCGCAACTGGTCGAGATAAGTTATCGAGGGCTCCTGTCCGGCGATCTGGCTGGGGGAGAGGGATGCTTTGATTACTCCGTCTTCGATTCGCATTATGCTGTCGGCTGCTCGGGCCACGTTCTGGTCATGGGTCACCATGATGACTGTTTTACCAAGTTCACGGTTCACCTTTACCAGGAATTCTGTCACCATCCTAGCGTTGACACTGTCCAGTTCGCCCGTCGGCTCGTCGGCCAGTAGAAGAGGAGGGTCGTTGGCCAGGGCAGCAGATATGGCAACTCTTTGTTGTTCTCCGCCACTGAGCTCGTCTGGTTTGTGATCGCGCCTCTCGGCCAAGCCTACTACGCCCAGTAGTTCTTTGATTCTGGAGTGGCGTTGGCTTGATGGGATGCCGGCGGCCATCATTGGAAGCTCCACGTTCTCGGCGGCGGTCAGCGTTGGAATTAGGTTGAGGGTTTGGAAGATGTGTCCGACGATGTCCCGTCTGTACTGGACGAGTTCGCTGGGAGGGAGGGAGGTTAGTATTGTGTTGCCCACGCGGACGTTTCCTGCTGTGGCCCTGTCGAGGCCGCCGAGGATGTTGAGGAGGGTGGTTTTTCCGCTGCCGCTGGGGCCTATGATGGAGACTATCTGGCCCGCGTCAACCTTGAGGCTTAGGCCTCGTAGTGCTTGGACCTCTACCTTGCCTAGTTTGTAGGCTCGAACTAGCGAGTCTACTTCGACGGGGAGGCCTTTCATGCGAACCTCACTGTTCTGCTGATTTTTGAAAGGTCCTTCCTCGCGAAGACTATGGCGGGCAAGAACACTCCGATTAATAGTAGACCGTAGATTGTCAGGAGCGTTAGCTGAGCAGACTGTGGAAAAACAAGCCTTCTAGGCGCGAGAAGAGAGTAATAGTCAACTGCGAAACTCTGAGAACTCATCGCTAAAATGTCGCCCCTCACCGTAATCAGCCCTACCACCGTGGCTAGGACCAAAGCAAACAGCACGAGGGGAAGAACCTCAGTCACCAAGAGTCCGAGAACCTGCCGGTAGGAAAACCCTCGCACAGCTATCATCGTCGTTTCCTTTTCCCGCTCCTTGAAGCCAGTGTAGGAGACGGCTCCTACCCCTATGCATGCGGCTGCGGCGGCAAAGACTGTTCCGAGTCGCAACACGCTCAGCATTCCACCGAAAACTGCTCCGAAAGAGGTCTGGACGCTGACTTGTGAGACTTCTACAGTCGCCCATGGAAAGGCCTGCCGGATTGACTCTCGCAGCTCGGTGAGAGACACGGTGGGTGCCGCTTTGACTAAGACTCGGTTTGTTGTCGAGAAGATTCCTGATAGTTGACTAACCATGCTTTGGGGTACGTAGGACCATCCCTGGAGATAGAAGAACGATGTTCCGGGGGAGATGATTATCCCAGGGGTCGAGGAGCTTGAATAGTCGGGGCCGAATAGGCCTACCACGTCGAGGGAAAGGCTGACCGGGGGTTGTGATAAGGTGAGGATGCCGCCTTGCTTGATTCCGTAGCGAGAAGCGATTCCGTGGTCGAGGACTACGGCTGTGCTGTCGGAGGAGAGCTTCTCCATTATCGTGTTTAGGTCTGGTGAGAACCATTCGGGTTCGTAGTATGCGGCCTGCCTCCAAGTGAGAGGGTCTATCGCCCGGATTCGAACAGACCCGAGGCTTGAGACGCTTAGCTGGAATTCTTGTTCGGTTGTTGTTGCTGTGATGTTGTTCCAGGTCTGGAGGACGGTGACAATTGCGGAGGCATTGGAGAGGGAGCTCAGGTTTGTCACGCTGATGTCGGCTCCGGTGCGGGTCTTGGCTTGTCGGATGTTGAAGTCTTCCATGCTGGCGAGGTCTCCTGTGACCCAGAGCGAATACCCGGCGATTAGAGCAACTAGGAAGACAAGGCTTGCGACTCGGCGGGGGTTTCTGAAAACGCTGTTGGAGGCGATTGTGGCGATGTCGCCTACGAGGCGTTTGGAGATGCGGGTGAAGAGTCTATGGAAACGGATGGCTAGGCCGGTGGAAAGTTGGATTGCGCCATACAGGAAGAGGAAGGGTCCGATGAAGGTGAGGACGAAGTCGAGTACTGTCATGACGATGAGGATTAGGGCGAGGAAGAGGCCGCTCCCTGGCACGGCCTGTGCTAGTGTGAGAAAGTTGACTCCGAGCAGAAGGAGTATGATCTTGTAGAGGCCGAGGAGGAAGGCGACCCAGGCGAACGTCTTCCTTGAAGCCCGGACGTCTTCCACGTAGACATATTCCCGTAGGGCCTTGGCCGGGTCCATTCCGGAGGCCTGGCGGGCTGGCGTCAGAACGGACAGAAATGTCAGGATTCCTGTGAAGACTACTGTTGCTACTGCGGTCCCGGTGTTAAGGAGAGCTATGCCTTCGTAGCCGCCGCCTAGCGCCTGGATCATGTACGGGCTTAGAACGGTGGCCAGAGCGAGGCCGAGGAGTCCGCTGATAAACCCTACGAGTACGGCTTCTACGAGGAAGTGACGGAAAAGTTGCCCTCTAGCGAAGCCCTTGGTCATTAGAAGGCCGATTTCTCGTCTTCTGAGGTTGAAGGAGGCTTGTGAGACTGTTCGGCCGACGTACCAGGCCATGAAGTAGACGGGTATGGAAAAGACGATGAAGGATGCTCTCAGCGCGAGGAGGCTTGGGGCGAAGGCTGCCAGCTGTGGGAGTAGGTTGTCGTACATCGTGAGTCCGTTCTGGACTGCGACGCCGGAGACCTGTGCGCTTATTCGCGAGACCCTGTCTACGCTTCCTTCGATGTCGAAGGGGCTGATGAGCTGGTCCCGGTCTAGGTTAATGTCCACGTATGCTTGTATGTTGTAGGCGGGCCTGGGTTGTTGCCCTTGCTGGTAGGCCCAGTCGACCACTGTCCGGAAGGTCTTCTCCCAGCTTACGATCAGCAAATTGTACTGTACTGCTGGGGTGACGACGCCGGTTGAGTCACGGTATACGCCTGTTCCTAGGATTTGGCCGGTGGTCGCGTCTAGGACTGCTTTCCCGACTATCGTGAGAGTTATGGTGAAGTTCGTCTGCATCGGGTCGTTTGATAACTGGTAGGTGAGAGTCGCGTTGATGGGGTACTCGTTGGCTATTTCAGAGCCGACG
>CAYIBO010000089.1:0-4655 GCA_964361545.1 uncultured Candidatus Bathyarchaeia archaeon | reverse complement strand
GAAGTAGTTCTTCTTCAGGCGGAAGTTGAAGTATAGAGCCAGACAGGAAGTAGCGATGGCGAGCAGGTCAATGCTCCAGTGAGCCATTATGGGATCACCCAAGTCTCCATGACGCAGAGTGTTGCATCGTGCTCTGCTCCTAGGCCGGGTCCCAGCTACCTGTAATCGCAGCTGGGTGGACACCAAGGTGCATGCGGCTTCAGCTTAGCCAAGGCAAAGTCCAAGCCGTCCCATGAGAATACCGTAACCCCTGCTGGAACCTAGGGGTTGCAGGCAAGACTGGTTGGAATCTTCTGTGCCTGATCATCTTGTAGGAGTCTTGATGCGATGGAAATCCTGCACTAGGGTCAAAACTCAAAAGGGCTCGCCCGACCATCACCTGCCGACAGCAGAATGATGGTTGTTCTCTTCAAGACCGAGCTGAGGAAGGATGCGGCAACTGATCCCCTACACTGGAATCGGGGGCACAGCGGAGGTTGAGAAATTCTTCCACCAGACCAAGGTTGCGGGTGCTGAGAAAGGCATCGAGGGCGGGCTGGAAAGGCTGCGTATCTATGACACGTTCACTCAGAACATCGAGCAGTCAAAGACGGAAGTAGTTGAGGCAGCCTAGAAAGTACCGAATGTTTGGACGACAAGAATAGGAGCCCTCGAGGGCTACTTCCTGAGCAGCCTCTTCGGCACTTCCAGCCGCTGGACAGGTTCACTTCCCACAATGTAGAACGGGTCCCCATCGTTCCCGTACCTGTCAGTACGGTAGATACCTGTCACCTCGAGCGTAACTTTCATGATGGTGCCGTCGGATAGTTCGTACTCATTCCACTCTTCGGATCTCAGCCGTTCAAACTCCACAGGCACAACGTTGTAGTCTTCGGGGTTGAGAGAAGTGGGTCGCGGGTCTGATGGTCTGCCCCTCAGGGACTCGGGTGCGATGCTGGTGAAGATACCTTGGTTGAACCAAGCGTAGACAGGCTCGCCTGTGGGTTCGTACTCTCTGGTCCTGACAACCTTCGTCACGACTACCCGTCCGAAGAGCCGTGTCCCATCAGCTAGCTTGTACCTGACCCAAGGTTCACGCTTGACCATGAACTCCACAGCCTCTCCTTTGGCGAGAGCCCCGCTGGCAGGTGCGGTTAGGCCTTCGGAGATGATTATCCACGTGTGCTTGTCATAGGCCTGCTCGACCCTGGGAATAGACATGGCCTTCACTTTTGCTTTCATAACTTCCTATTGAAGGCTCATTCGGACTCGCCTTGTGGAGCAGGCTTCGAACCCCCGAAGGGCATCCCTCGGAGCTGGGCTAACGGTGGTTGCTAGGTTCACTGGTCTTGGAAGGCTGGGAGTATGTATTCAGCGAACAGTCTCATGAGTCTCAGTTGGTCTTTATTAGGAAAATAGAAGATAAGATAGGTGACACCGAGCCGCTATCTGGCGTTCAAGGAAAAACGCCTCAGCAGCGGGACCTAGTGGCCGTTCTTGTCTTTTCGTTTCTGCTTTGATGCGACCCTTGAGAGCTTCTCTAGAAGGTCTCGGCGAACTAGAACTATGTCAGCAAGCCCCTTGTCTATATCTTTCTTAACTGTCCGTACGCTGATCTTCTTGGGGAAGTAGTTTCCTACTGAACGCCTCCACGTGTCCACTCTTTTGAGGGGTACAGCAGTTAGGAGCAATGCTTGACCCTTGATTACCTTCTGCAACCTCTCCCTATAGTAGGACATTCTAAGGAGGGTCTTATCACCAAGCAACTCCCTGACCCTGCTTAGCGGTATCTCTTTTTCGCGGGAATCTTCTCTTTCTGACATTCTATCTGCCGAAGTATGAATGAAATACCTGTCTAATAGGTGTTTCATGTCCCATTCCATGGATGGAGAATGGGAGGGATAAGGAAGGTCTTTATGGACCTTTATAGTCCGCTCTGCGAGCAGAGATGGTAGATCAGTTCGAAAGTTTCGATTTGGAACCCCGTCTGCGCCAGAGCATTCGCGAGATGGGACACCCTCGAGTTTCGGGCAATCACCTCTTTCAGTTGGAAATGGGTTACGAAGTGTCGCGGTGATAGAGGGATACATGCCACATCGAAGCAAAAGCCTTTTGGCCAGCCGTCGGCAGAGAAAGAAGAACAAGAGTAGAAGACGGGCTGGTTCAAGCAGAAGACCGAGCCGGATTCGGGCCCGGACACGCTGACACGTCCCGATTGGATTCTGAATCCGTGAAGAAATGAACTAGAAAGTCAAAAGGCTACGACGGATCGGAGATTTCTCAACCGGCCGATATCGTTTCCTCGGCCTGACCATCTGCATACGGGGCCCTAGGCTTGGATTACGTTGTGTCGGATGAGGGATGCTGCAGGCACTTCTTGTCCGAACCATGCTGTTGGCTCTTGGAACCAGGCGAAGAATACTACTGGACGGTCGAATTGGCCTGAAGCTTCCGCAAAAAGCACGCTGGTGAACCGGACTGGGATATTGCAGCAACTGATACTGTAGGGCGGCGCCAGGCCCCAGACAGCTGCTCGGCCGGTTAGCGTCGTAGAATCCGACCCTATTGTGAGTACCGCTTTGTATTCCAGTTGCCACAGGGCAAAGACCTCGACCGAGGGGTCGGCACCGTCAGTCTGCTCTATGGATATTGGCATCGAAGCAGTCCACAGTCTCGCCGTGAAACTGTAGGACGTTCCGTCCAATTCCCACTGAGCCCGTACCCCTCCGTTAGCCTGGAGAGATGTGAGGTCGAATCCCGTTGGTCCCGTCATGCCTGTTGCGGCGAAGAACTGGCCGCCCGAGCCGATCTGGGTCGTGAAGGACTCGCCTCTCCTCATTCCAACGAGGAGGCTTCCAAACGATACGGCTTGCAAGCTCATCCTAACCCCTTCGGCTCGAGCAATCCCTAAGAAACTTCCAATTAACACTAGCATTATGGCTATTGATGTCATGACTGTCGCGGTTCTCAAGACCTAACGGGCTTCAGGGAGGTACCAGCTCTGATAGAGGAATCTCCTAACAGGTGAGGGATTTCTGAGATACTCGTGAAAGTTCTCATGCAGGTGGGACAGCCGCTTTGCGTTCAACGGAACCTAGCGAATCTTTGTCTGTGCGGCTAAAAACTTTTGATGAAATTGCTATCTCGGTCTATCCAGAGCGACCCAATATGATACACTGATAGACAAGTTCTGAAACTCTGAGATACCAGAAATTAGCCAGTATGCTGCAAAGGACTTGTATTCTCGAGGGTGGGATTCGAACCCAAGGCCTACGTCACGGGACCTCCAGGGCTGATGCAGTATCGTTACGGGACTCCATTTCAGTCACTTGTACTCACCCAACCGTAGAGCATGACAGGAGATCATGGGTTAGAGTCGAGTGAATTCTATAGCCACTTTCACCCAAGCATCCTAGGAGCCCAGAAGGAGTTCAATGGGCCAGGAATATGACTTCCTTGAGTATCCGTAAGTGCAAATCCTTCACACATTCGCTGAGATAGAGACGGTTTCCTTTGGCCAGATGCACATTCTGCCATCTGGTTGCTTGTGCCCGTGGTATCTAAAAGACGCCTGCTGGTACTTTCTAAGTTCGCAAGTTAGATTATGCTTCGGGCACATAGACCCACACTGAGACATTTGCTCCTCAGTATATTCAACAGGCACACTCAACCCCTCCGCTCATCTTCAATATCCGGATGCTGCGTGGTGGCCTATGTCGCGAGGTACAGTTAGGGAGAGCGTACACAGTGCATTTCATTACAATACTGGCTGCTTTGAGCCCCTAGGGCGCCGGGCAGGGTCGTCACTTTTCAACTGAATGGGTCTTGCCGATAGCTGACAATCATATATCGGGCGGGGAGAAGCGGAGAATATGTCTGCTAGCTGTCGGTCCAATGACGGGCCGATCGATAACCTTTCCTCTTGAGGAAGAGACCTTGATCTACGACTATTGCAGTAGATAATGCTCCTAGTGCGGGAGATGGGATTCGAACCCACGAAGGCCTTGCTTGGTCAGCAGAAGAGAACGGACTCGGGCCTTGTTGCATTTTGCTGGACCGTCTTTTCGAGACTACGCAGTGACCGCCCACTCTTCATCGATTGGACAAGCTTCGCTTCCGTTTGTACACATTTACCCAATAGTAGGGTTGGACTTCCGCTAGAGTCTTGAGGATCCACTTTCTGGGATCATTGGGATCAGGAATAGCTACTTCCACGGTCCCGCTCCAATGAAAAAGCCGTTCTTGGCAAATCCCGCAGGGAGTAAGGATGATGATGGGGTCCTTTCCAGACAGTCTGGAAACACAGGCAACGGCCACGACTCGTTTGCTTAGTTTATGTGCCTCCAGAATTGCCCCTGTTTCGGCACATAACCCCCCTCCTCCCCATTCAGGGTCGAACACGACACTCGTCAGAACATGTCCGTCATCAGTGCGGACCGCAGCAGCAATTCCTTCTGACTCAGGAAACCGTGTTTCCAGAAGCTCGATTGCCGCTTCCACCAGAGTTTGATCCAGCTTATCCATGACCTACGTTCCTTCTATCTTATTGTCCATCATGACATTCCTAATTACGATACTGGTGCGGGGGGTGGGATTCGAACCCACGGAGGCCTACGCCACGGGATAACACACCCGCGCCTGCCTGAGACGTAAGATGCTCACGTCTCTTGCATCAT
>CAYIBO010000088.1:3243-4746 GCA_964361545.1 uncultured Candidatus Bathyarchaeia archaeon | reverse complement strand
ACGGATCATCAAGGACTTCAACGCTCTATTGGACCTTTACGCTGAGCCCGAGTTCCGGGAGAAGTGGAAGGTCAGCTTCGCCAGCAACACAGTGGCGATGGGCTCGGCAAAGGACCGGTGGGGGTTCAACTTTGACGTTGCACGGAAGAAGGGAGTCAAGTTCGCGGACATTGTAGACGCTTACAATAGCGGAAAAGTGGAGGAGCTCAAGACCAGCATGCCCATCCACGAAGCCATACTCGGGATGGGGGTGGAGGTCATGCCCCCGCCCCATGTGGCTCAGATATACAGGATTCCGAAGATATGGCACGGAGATCCCAACAGCGAATTCGGCCAGGCTATGATCAAGTGCGACGACACCGGCCCTGTTTTGATGAGCGTCACCAACATAGTGGTCGACCCCCAGGCCGGATTAGTGGCCACAGGACGGCTATTCTCAGGCACCGTCCGTGAAGGCGAGGCCGTGAACCTCATCAACTCACACGCCACAGGCCGAGTTCAACAAGTCGCCATCTACATGGGTCCCAACCGTGAGATTGTCCGCGAGCTCAGCGCCGGAAACATACCAGCATTGTTGGGCTTGGAGAATGTGAAGGCCGGGGAAACTATTGCGTCGGTGAAACCGTTTGTTCCCTTTGAGTCTGTTCACTACGTCACCGAGCCTGGCGTGACAATGGCAGTGGAGCCCAAGTTTGCCCGAGACCTGCCGAAACTCGTGGACCTGTTGCGAAAACTGAATCTTGAGGACCCTAACCTAGTCACGAGTATCAACGAGGAATCCGGAGAATACCTAATCTCTGGAATGGGAACGCTCCACCTCGAGATCGCCACCACGCTAATCACCAAGACTGGACTGGAGATTACAACCTCCAAGCCTATCGTCATCTATCGGGAGGCGATTCGTAGCAAGGCGGGACCGGTGGAGGGTAAGTCGCCAAATAGGCACAGCAAAATCTCCATCGAAGTCGAGCCGCTAGAGGATGCAGTTATCGAGCTGATGAAGAGCGGCAAGATTAGTGAGTACGGCGACAAGACCGAGATGGCCCGCTCCCTTCGGGAGATTGGGTGGGAGGCTGATGAGGCTCGTGGAGTCTGGAGCATCGACGAGCCGTACAATATGATTGTGGACGTGACTAAGGGCGCTCAGTATATGCAGGAGGTCCGGGACATGATTCTGGCGGGTTACAGGTGGGGTTTGAAGGAGGGACCCATAGCCTACGAACAGATTAGGGGACTGAAGGTCAAGATTACCGACATCAGCCTGCACGAGGACCCTGTTCACAGGGGTCCGGCCCAGATAATGCCCATGACCCGGCGAGCCATGTTCGCAGCCTTCCTCATCGCCCAACCAACACTTCTCGAACCAGTACAGCGAATTACCACGAAGGTTCCCGGCGACCTTCTCGGAGCGGTCACGAGCGTAGTGAGCCAGAAGCGGGGCAAGGTTGTTTCAGTCGACCAGAAGGGACATTTGGTGTATGTGACTGGAGAGCTTCCGACGGT
>CAYIBO010000088.1:0-3143 GCA_964361545.1 uncultured Candidatus Bathyarchaeia archaeon | reverse complement strand
GGCGGGTAGCCTGGTCTATGACACCGGCTTCCCATTTCGGTGAAGGAGAGAGCCGGTAACCCGGGTTCGAATCCCGGCGGCCGCACTTGCTTCCAGCAATTCAACACTGGATCTCAACCGGTGCCAAGAAGCATTCCTTTCATTCGATTCATACGTCGAAGCTTCCACATTCAACAATGGCGACCTACCTTTTTGCGTAAATATGGTAGTAGATAGTTGACGTTTTCCCTTCCAGAGATACCGGACAGTGGACGGTGAAATTGATACGAACGCATCAAAGTTGGTCCTTCATGACCAGGGGCGCGTAATTACGGATTTCAAAGACCCACGCAGGGAAACCTTGAGCGACTCGGACGAAGGTGTTAACTAGCCTACAAGGGATTACAATTGGTTTTCGGAAAGAATTCTTGTTGAAGCCCGGCATGCCCACCATGTTCGAGGAAGAGGAATCCAAGCCGCGGTGTCCCGATTGCAGCCAACAGCTCACATTCATCCGAACAAAATCCCATCAGAAAAGATGGTACTGCTACGCGTGCGAACGATACATCGACCAACCTTCACATGCAACGCTGACCAAACACGCCTATGCCAGACTTGAAGCACTAAACGGCCTTCAGGTTATTGATTCCCATGGGATGATAGTGGGAAGGGTCCGCAAGGCTATCTCGAACGATATGGGTGATATCAGATCCTTGGTACTGTCTGTCGACAAAGAGCAATTCAAGACCTTACTAGACGACAGAGATTTGCCCAGAGAGTTCGAGGTCGAACATGACAAGATTGCCACGGTAGGAGACGTGGTCATCATGTCTGACGTGTTCTCCCCAAGCACCCTCGCACCAGCCAAGCCTCCGGAAGAAATGTCGAAAGACAGGAGATGCGGAAAGTGCGGCACACCAATCCTAGCCGATGCAAAACACTGCATAAAATGCGGGGCCAGTCTCCACTCTAGCAACTGCGCATCCTGCGGCGCAGTCAATCCAATAGAGGCCTCGTTCTGCAAGAACTGTGGTAGCAGATTAGCCTAGCTGCATAAGTAGCTAGTTCAATGGCGGCCCGACGACCTCCAGGCTTCCTCCTAACCGAGTGGATCTACTCAGCCAAGCAAGAAGCCTGCAGCATCAAATCGGGGCCTACTTCCGACGAGTAGCTTTGAACCTAGTTCTACGAAGCAGCCACTGGAACACCAGGACCCCTAACACGGCTGCTGCCAGGAGCAATATGGCAACTTCGTTGAGGAAATACCCCCCAAAAGCGATGTTTGCCTGGACCCATTCCTGCATATGTATGTTCGACTTGTACTCCCCCACCAAGCCACCATAGAGAAGTATGAGCAAAACGCCCTCGACAAGAGCGACAGCCAGGCTCTTAGAGATCCGGACTGGTGAAGTTTGTCCGTCGGACAACTTTGCGTCCGGCCTTGTTGTGGGGGGTGGAGTTGGCACTCCTTCCTTTGACCCCATTAACGTCTCGAGCTTGTAGATGGCGGATTCGATCTTGAAGTATTCTTTCCTTGTCCTCCGTACCACAAGAAAGTATGTACACACGCCCACCCCTCCTGTTACGAGTAGCAAGGACGCAGGGACGAGGATTAGCGACGAAGATACGGCGTTCAGCTGGATGACATTCACACCCAAGCCACCTAAGGCCTGGATGGGCCATAATAGAAGAAGGGCTCCTGCTCCCACGCCGAAAAGTCCGGCGATGAATTGGGCCTTTCCCTTCCAATCACCGTCAGGTGTGAAGATTGCCTGCACGCCCTTCTGGGCCGGCCTCCTTCTCCTTTGAACACCGTTGGCCATCGGCGAGATCAGACCCTGGTCGACCCTAGTTTCGATAGAACAGTATTTGCAAGAGAGCTCTCCATTAGTTCCTTTGCGAGAGCCCGATACCCTTCCGAGGCAGCATTTCTGGGACTGTAGACGATTCCAGGTATTCCCTTACTTGGAGCCTCGGCGACACGTATGGATCTCGGAATGACAATCTTGAGCACGTGGTCCCCGAACTTTTCCCTGAGCTGCTGGCTGACCTTTCTCGAGAGGCCTGTTCTGCGGTCGTACATCGTGAGAAGTATGTGGTAGTCGAAGTCGGTCTTGGCCCGCGATTTCACCATCCTCATGAACCTTATCAGCGTTGGTACTCCCTCCATGGAGTAGTATTCGCATTGCACCGGAACCACCAGAAGGTCGCATGCAACGATGGCGTTGACGGTAAGGATGCCGATGTTAGGGGGACAATCCAGCAGGATGGTGTCGTACTTGTGCCTCGCGACGGCCAGAGCCTCTCTCAGGACGAATTCCCGGCCCGGCACAGAGGAGAGTTCCACCTCTGCCCCGGCAAGGTCGAGGTTGCTCGGGACCAGCGTGAGATTTTCGACCTTTGTCCCAAGCCTAACTTCTTCCATTTTCCTGGACTGAGCAAGTACATCGTAGACAGTGTAGAGAAGCTTGGATTTCTCGAACCCGAAGCTAATGGTGGCGCTCCCCTGCGGGTCAAGGTCCACCAGGAGGACGCGTCTTCCCAATAGCGCGAGTGCGGTGGCAAGGTTGACAGCGGTTGTGGTCTTGCCGGTTCCGCCCTTGTTGTTTGCAAAGCTCAGGATCATGGACAGAACCGCTGGTGTCCCTAGATGATTACTAAGAGATTCATTCGCAAAGAGGCCGATAATAATCGCTTCAACACGCGAGGATTTGGCAGGAAGATGATAGGTATGTATGCGCTTTGAAGGAGTTATTCAGAGCTCTATATTAGCCGCCCACCAGTCAGACACTCCCGCGCTATTAGAGAACCATGTCCTGAACGGCTCATTATCACTACAACATGCCCCTTACGATGCAAGGGCTGAGGCATCTGAACAGCAACATTCACACTTTCATGCCTTGGGAAGACGCCGGAATCCTCATTATGGACCCCCGTCAGCTCATTCAACGATCGAGTCCCGACTGAGCAATAGGGTCGATTATTTGTGTGCAGCGAAGTCTGCACACGTGACAGGTATCATTCATTTGAGTGCGCGTCCCTTGATAAGTTCACTCCGAAAGGGATCGCGGATGCTCTTATAGCTACGTCCCGGATGACTCTAGTTTGTGGAACGGCAACTTAATACCGGGAAGAAGAGAGGATACAAGCTACTGTGCGTAGTG
>CAYIBO010000087.1:0-4847 GCA_964361545.1 uncultured Candidatus Bathyarchaeia archaeon | reverse complement strand
TAGTCCAAGCTGGCGGCTACTTCACGACTTCGTATAGGAAGCCGCCCAGCAGCCCGCCTAGTATGGGTCCTACGATGTAAATCCAGAGAGTCGCGAAGGGTGTAAGGCTGAAGACCGCTGATGCTATGGTGGGACCTAATGTTCTAGCGGGGTTAAGCGAACCTCCTGAGACGGGTCCGAAGATCCAGATGACAGCGGCCAGCACCAATCCGATGGCGACTCCCGCTCCAGAATGATTCGCCTTCTTGTCCGTCGCTCCAAAGATTGTGAACACGAGAATGGCAGTGCCTAGCACCTCTGCCAGGAGAGCGGCTCCTGTTCCGAAGGCTGCCCCCGGAAGCGTATTTCCTAAGAATGTATCCTGGGCCGAGTCATAGGTCGATGTGCTGGACGACCAGAGCGCTAGGAGGACAAAGGCTGCCACGGTCCCGCCCACCAGTTGGGCCACTATGTATGGGGCGACCTTCTTCTTCTCGATTCGGTGAGTGGCCCACTGTGCTATTGTGACTGCTGGGTTGATGTGGGCCCCGGATATGTGTCCAATGGAATAGACTGCGGCGAGGAGGGCGATTCCATGGGCCAGCCCAATGAAACCCATTGAGGCCGTCGAGGGGCCCCTTGACCCGAAGGGTTGTAGGAAGTTCATCATGATTATGCTCCCCGGCCCGACGAGGGTCAGGAGGAAGGTTCCGTAAGCTTCTGCAACGGTTGCTCGGCGTAGTTCGTTCAACTTGGGGTTCTAATCGCTGAAGTTAGCCTATATAGCGCTTCTTTTTATTATCCAAGCCTAATTCTTCTCGGAAACATCTATGGAGTCGGCTGACCCAACACAGTTAAGTGAGAAAAGGTCTTCTCCAAAGACAAGAGCTAGTATGTTGGAAGAGAAGAGTTGACGATAGTCAATAGTTTCACCTGGATGATTGGCGGCCCTCAAGGAAGCGGAATCAACTCCGTAGCAGAAAACCTCGCTAGGGCATGCATGCGGGGAGGCCTCCACGTATTTGCCAATATCGAGTACCATTCCAATATCAAGGGCGAGCACAGCTACTATAGGCTGAGGGTCGAGGGAAAAGAGCCTAGGTCTCATGTCGACTGGGTCGACCTACTGGTCGCGCTGGACAGGGAGACCATGTTCGGCGACCTTAACAAGCACACTCCTACCCACCAAGGCCACAGGCACGAGGTCAGCCCGGGCGGCGGAATCATCTACGACAGCACCCTTAAACTGACATCCGACTCGTTTGGAAGAGACGATATCAAACTCTACCCTGTACCCTACCTGGACCTTCTGATAGAAGCGCTGAAGGAATTCGGGCATGAGAGGGAAATCAGCAAGTACCAAGTCATGGTCAACACCATAGCGCTAGGCGCATCCCTCGGGCTCGTGGACTACGACTTCCAGCTAGCGGCTAGCGCGATTAAGGAAGGCTTCACCGGCCGAAAAGCAGCGCTGGGAGACATGAACATCGCTGCTGCAAGACGTGGTTATGATTATACGAAGAAAACCTTCGGCACGGACGCATTCCCGATAAGACTGCGGCCTCAACCGCTAGGTGAAAGGCGCATGATGATAAGGGGAGTTCAAGCAGTGGCCATCGCCAAGCTTCAAGCGGGCTGCGGCTTCCAGACCTACTATCCGATTACGCCAGCTACGGACGAGAGCGAGTATCTGGAATCACACCAGAAAGACTACAACGTGATCGTTGTCCAGACGGAAGACGAGATCGCAGCTATAAACATGGCCACAGGAGCAGCTCATGCGGGACTTCGATCGTCAACCTCCACATCTGGACCAGGCTTCTCGCTCATGGCCGAGGGCCTTGGCTGGAGTGGAATCACTGAAGCGCCCGGTCCCGTCATCATTCTATACCAGCGGGCAGGACCCGCCACCGGGCTACCTACTAGAACGGAACAGGCGGACCTGCGTTTCGTACTCCACGCTGCCCACGGAGAATTCCCAAGAATGGTAATTGCGCCAGGTGATGTTGTCGAGTCCTATTACGATACTTTCGACGCTTTCAACTACGCTGACCGCTACCAGGTCCCTGTCATCGTCATGGTAGACAAGTTCATCGCCAGCACATACCGGGACGTTCCCATATTCAACGGCGACGGCATGAAGGTTGACAGAGGAAACATACTAAAGGAAGAGGACCTTGCGAAGATTCAGGACTACCGCCGGTACCAGTTCAACGAACTGGGAATCTCGCCCAGGTCGATACCTGGACAGAAAGGCGGAATATTCTGGACCACGGGCGACGAACACGACGAGTATGGACACATTACAGAGGCTTCTGAGGTCAGGGTCAGGATGATGAATAAGAGAATGCGGAAGATACAGCTGGCGGACGAAGTGATTCCCGACTCAAAGAAGGCAACTCTTCACGGTCCAAAGAAAGCGCCCATCACCCTCGTCGGATGGGGTTCTACTAAAGGAGCAATACTCGACGGTATGGAGGACCTTCGGGCTGACGGAATAGAGACCAACTTCCTCCAGATACGCTACGTCAATCCCTTCCCGACAAAGTTCGTTGAGCAAGTCCTCTCAACCGCGGGACGAAAGATCATGATTGAGAACAACTACTCTGCCCAGATGGCGGGGTTGATACGGGAGAGGACAGGTATAGCAGTGGACAATAAGGTCGTAAAGTTCGACGGCAGACCGTTCTCCCAGAACGAGGTCTATGAGGGGGTCAAAGACATCTTAAAGAACGGGATAAGGGAGGTTACTGTTAGCCATGCTTGAGCTGAAACAGTACAGAACACAGGTTCACAACGATTGGTGTCCAGGCTGCGGAGACTTCGGCATCGTAAACGCAATCCAGATGACGTTGCTGGAGATGCAGCTTGAACCCCACAGGGTAGCCATATTCTCCGGAATCGGATGTTCAGGCAAGACCCCCCACTTCATCAACGCCTACGGCTTCCACACTCTACACGGACGGGTTCTCCCCATCGCCACTGGGGCGAGGCTGGCGAACCCGAGTCTGACGGTTATTGCCGTTGGAGGCGACGGAGACGGTCTCGGAATTGGAGCCGGGCACTTCGTCAACACCGGACGAAGAAACCTCGACTTCACATATGTCCTCTACGACAACGGCGTCTACGGGCTAACCAAAGGCCAGGCATCGCCTACGCTGCCTAAAGGTGTCAAGACAAAGTCAATGCCCCAACCCTCGATTGTAGAGGGGGTCAATCCCATCGCCATGGCCGTGGCTTCAGGCTACACTTTCGTGGCCCGAAGCTACGCCCTAGATGTCAGGCACCAAAAGCAGACACTGCGGGCGGCAATCGAACACCGGGGAAGTGCCTTCATAGACGTCCAACAGACATGTCCAACATACAACGACATCAACACTAAGGAATGGTACGCCGGCGACGACATGCCAGTCAAACAACCGAGGCTCTACAAGCTGGAGGAAACAGGCTTCAACGGAGTCGTATCCGACCCGTCAAACCAGCAAGAGATCAACGAGAAGAAAGGAAACGCACTGTTGAAGTCGTTCGAGTGGGGCGATAAGATCCCGATCGGGGTCTTCTTCAAGATGGAAGTCCCGACGTTCGAAGACCAGCTGGCTCAGAGAATGCCGATACTGAAAGAGAAGCCGTTCGTGGAACACGACATTTACAACCGCGACGTTACTCCACTATTCGAGGAATTGGCGTAAGGACCCGAAGCTCTCCACTTTCTACCCAAGTGTGTAGGGGAGACGCAGGTCGTATCCCGCGGTCCGATAGCCTAGCTTGAGGGCTAGGGGTGGTCTGCGTTTGTGTTCGGATCGAATCCATCGGTCTCGAACACGGTTCACAACGCGAACAGGTAGCCCGACGTCTTCCCCTATTTCTTTCGGGTCCATCCAACGTTCCAGACCCCAAAGAATTATGTCCAGTTTTTCATACTCTAACCCAAGCTCCTTCTCAGCCGACTGACCAGGCCAAAGTTCGGGACTGGGAGTTTTCGAGTAGACTCTCTTGGGAATTCCTAGGTGCTTCGCAAGGTCTCGGACCGAGGCCTTGTACATATCGGCTATAGGCTGAATGTCGCAGGCTCCGTCGCCAAACTTTGTAAAATAGCCCAGCATTACCTCGCTCTTGTCCCCCGTCCCAACCACCAACCCATTCTCTCGGTTGGCGAAGTAGTACAATACTAGGGCCCTTAGCCTTGCCTTGACATTGGCATATGACACGGACCCCTTCTTCCGTTCCATCCGCGGTATGCACGTCGACATCGCCTCGACCACTGGCGTGATATCGATAATTCTGAACTGGAGGCCGAATCTTCTAGCAACTTCCTTAGCATCCTTGATGTTCCCCTCGTTCCGGGTCTCTTCCTCAGGCATCGAGATTCCGATGACGTTGCGTCCCCCCACAGCTAGGGCACACAAGGCTGCTGCTACGCTCGAGTCCAGGCCGCCCGACATGCCCAAGACGAGCTTCGATGCCCGTGCTCTTTCTCGATGAGTGACTAAGAACCGTTTGATTCGGTTAATGGTCTCCTCTGGCTCTCGTACTAGGAACTGGTCTGTGCTCAGCCTTAGGGACATTACAGAGGGGGTCTTCTGGGCTGGGAGTAATAAAGCGACGGGACCCTTTAGCTTACGAGCCTGGAGTCTCGCTCTTCGCTCGCCAGGTTCCTGAACAGGGTCAGCAACCTATCCAGGGTTACGTAACGGTCGCCTACGAAGGAGGCTTCGCTGGCCGCTTCCTGGACCACGTTCTTGACATCCCGCGGGGTTATCACGTACTGGTCCCTGACGGCTATTCCCCGGTCGGGGATTGATGCTTCGTAGATCTGGCGTCTGGACCGTATGATCTTCCACACCTCTTCAAACGCCTCGTCAACCAGC
>CAYIBO010000086.1:0-4893 GCA_964361545.1 uncultured Candidatus Bathyarchaeia archaeon | reverse complement strand
ATAATCGCCAAGAAAGGTGCCAAGGTAAGGTACACGACCCTCCAGAACTGGTCGTCCGACGTTTACAACCTCGTCACCAAGAGAGCCTACGCCTACGAAGACGCCACTGTTGAATGGATCGATGCCAATGTGGGCAGCAAGCTCACCATGAAGTACCCGTCCGTATATCTTGTCGGTCCCAGAGCAAAGGCCGAGATAGTCTCGGTGGCCTTCGCAGGCGCTGACCGACAACAAGACACTGGAGCCAAGGCGGTTCACCTCGCACCCTACACCAGCTCACGAATTACGTCGAAATCGGTCAGCAAGGACGGTGGAAGAACAACCTACCGAGGCCTAGTCCATGTGGCCAAGGGCGCTGTGGGCGTAAAGTCCAGCGTCAGATGCGACGCGCTACTGATGGATGAGCGGTCGCGGACCGACACGTATCCGTACATGGAGGTTAACGAAGACGATGCGACGATAACACATGAGGCGACCGTTGGCAAGATCAACGAGGACCAGATGTTCTACCTCATGTCCAGAGGCCTGACAGAGACGCAGGCTCTGAGCATGATCGTCACCGGGTTCATGGAACCCTTCACTAGGGTCCTCCCGATGGAGTATGCGGTGGAGTTCAACAGGCTCATCGAGATGGAGATGGAAGGCGCGGTCGGCTAGCCCGACCCCGAACACCCAATATTCTATCCTTAATTCTCCACTAAAGCAGCCAGGCCGGCCATGGCTTCACTAGCCATCCCAACACAGGAAATGGTCAAAGAAGTCTCCGGACTACTTTCCGAACCAGACGACCTGAGCCGGCAGCGCTTGGACAGCCTCGACCTCTTCAACAAGCTACCACTGGAAAAGTCGCCGCTCTACACGAAATACGTGGATATGATCTCGGGTCTGAAGCTGGACTCCATACAGCTAGCGCTCCCCTCAAGAGACATGTCAGTTCCCGGCGAAGTCAAACACTTGATGGGCGACCACGACGAACAGACCCTGGCTCTTCAGGTGGATTCTCAGATCGTCAGAACCCAGGTCCACGGCGGTCTGGAGAAGGAAGGAATCATATTCACAGACCTCCAGTCCGCCCTCACCAAGTTCCCAGACCTAGTGAAGAGCCACTTCTCCAAAGCAGTTCGTCCTGATGATGACAAGTTCGCAGCCCTCAACAACACCTTCTACACAACAGGCATCTTCCTCTACGTCCCCAAGGGTCTCTCAATCAAAGTTCCCTTCAGAAATATCGTGTTGGTCAAGTCTCACGGCATAGGCGCGTTTTCGCACAACATTATCGTCGCGGACGAGAATAGCAAGGTAACCTTCTTGCAAGAGGCTTATTCGAAGCTGGACCCGGCAAAACAGGGTCCCACACTCTACAGCGAAGTCACGGAGGTCTTCCTCCAGGAAGGAGCGGAGGTAAACTTCGCCAGCGTTCAGAATTTCGAGAGCGACATTCACGCCTTTGTGAACAGACGCTCCCTGGGACAGAAGGACAGCCGCGTCAACTGGACCATCGGGCACATAGGGGGCGGAATCACTAGGTCAAGAATGGACAGTGTCCTAGACGGACCCGGATCCACAGCAGAGGATGTGGAAATAGTCTTCGGAGCGGAAGCACAACGCTTCGACATTGTGACGGATCTTTCGCATGTAGCTCCGCACACGACGGGCCATGTTCGGGCCAGAGGGGTCCTGAGGGACAGTTCCCGGTCAGTGTTCAAAGGCATGATTCGCATAGGCAAGGGAGCGAAGAATTCCAACTCCTATCTTGCAGAACACGCGATGATTCTGAGCAAGAAGGCTCGGGCCGATGCTATTCCAGGATTGGAGATAGAGACGAACGAGGTCAAGGCCACCCACTCCGCGTCAGTCTCGCAGATCGACGAGGAGCAGGTCTTCTACATGATGGCCAGAGGCTTGACACAGAGCGAGGCCCAGAAACTGATCATACTAGGCTTCCTCCATCCCGCCGTCCAGCGAATACCCTCGAGAACTGTGCGTGCCGGCATACAATACCTCATCGAGGAGAAGTGGGTGGGACGGAGTGGCCAGATACCGCCCAGAGCGGATATGCTTCCCGAGTTTGAAGAAGAGCCTGAGAAGGCGGCTGTTTCCGCGGATGTCTTCGAGAGGCACTACAAGTACCGGTAGGGGCCGCAACTTGACGAACCTCGTCAAGATATGTCCAGTATCAGAGCTGCCGCCAGGGACGATGAAGGGCATAGACCTTGACGGTCGAAGGGTCTTAGTAGTCAACATTGACGGGACCCTCCATGCTTGGGATGGCACGTGTACCCATGAAGAGGCCGATCTTTCAACGGGCTTTCTCCTCAGCGAGCGCGTCACTTGTCCCTTGCACCTCTCCCAGTTCGACCTGACAACCGGAGAGGCAGTCAACCCGCCAGCCACACAGCCTCTCAAAAGGTACAAAGTTAAAGTGGAGAATGGAGAAGTTTACGTGGAGCTAGATTGAGAGGGTCTCCCCACGGTCAAGATACTCGTCTGCAATGACTGCAAACAAGAAGCAGAGAAGACCAACCACCTCGACCTCTACTCCACCTACAGGTCCATAATCTTCGGCTGTCAACATTCCATCGAGGATTTGAAACGAGACGTGGAAGAACAGGTCCTACTCGCCCAGGCTGGCGGGGAGAAGGGCAAGACAAGGCCGAGGATCGCTCCCAAGATCATCAAGCACAGCAAGATCGTATACAAAGCCGGACGCTTTATCCTTAAAGGAGACAAGCCCCCGCTGGAGAAAAAGATCCCAGAAGACCTAGGGAAAATGTGAACCCTGCAAAATAGCCCAGCTAGAATCTTCAATCCGATAGGACCCACACCCGGCCAAGTGCCTGAAACAGTGACATTCGCCCGACAGCCGACAATAGTCCTACGCTTCGAGAATGGCGAGTTCCAGCGAGTCGCCACGGACCCAAACCACCGAATACGCTGGATAGCCTGGAGAAGGGACGGAAGGTCCGCGCTAGCCGTTGGAAATGAGGGCCTGATTCTCCATTTCGATGGAGAGGCTTTCGACAGAATCGGGAGCCCGACACGAGAGAATCTCAGGTGCGCCAGCTACAACCCGGCAAACCAGGCTCTAATCGTGGGCAACAGGGGAACAATGCTCCAATTGAAAAATGGAGAAATCACAACGATAGGCGTGGATACGGAGGCCAATCTGCGACGAGTCAGCTGGTCACCTGACGGATCCCTTGCCCTCGTAGTAGGCAACAGCGGATCCGCCCTGGCATGGCAGGCAGGGAACGTGCAAGAACTTACAGGTGCTTTTAGCAACCTACGCTCCATCACGTGGCACCCGGAGGGTAGGCACGCTCTAGTCTCAAGTAACTACTTTGGCATGTCCATGGTTCCCTGCCCTACATTGTACGAGTACCAAAGAGAGTCCAACCAACTGAACCCCCTCAAAACAACCGAGAAGACAGACCTCATCGGTGTTGAATGGAAACCTGATGGAGAGTATGCTCTCGCCGTGGGCTATGAAGTCGTCTGGCAAGAACCGAGGGTTTTCCGGTGGACGAAAAACGAACTGGAAACGATACATGTCCCGGAGCCGGGTCTGTACCCGAGCCTCGTCGCATGGGACCCCACGGGCGACCGGGCGCTAATAGGAACTGGAAGCCCGCTCCCTCCCGGTCAGGGAGAGGGCGTGATACTTGAGTACCGGAAAGGTGAGGTCCGGAAGCTGGATTCCAGTCCGTACCGCATCGCGTGCATCGCATGGCATCCAATGGAAGACTTTGCCGTTATCGTTGGACAGGCAAACGCTAGAACCTTCACAACCTAGCTAGCGTTTCCAAGATTCCGAGACGAGACAGGACCGCTTGAGAGGCTAGAGGCTGGACAGTTCTTCCTTGGACCCGTCCAGCGAGCCCAAGTATGTGTAGAGTCCGGTCTTCAAGACTTTCAAAGAGAGAAGGGCGCATTTCAAACGGACGGCGCTCAGCTGGCCGCCTATCAGGGAGAGGATGTCTTCCTTGGAGATTTTCCGAACCTCGTCCAGGCTCTTCCCCTTCACCAGCTCTGTGAGCATTGAAGCAGACGCTTGGCTTATTGCGCAGCCTTGGCCGTTGAACCTCACGTCCTTCACGTGATTGTCACTGTCCAGTTCCATCTGTATCTCGATCACATCGCCGCACAACGGGTTGGAGTCCTTGGCTTTGACCTGAGGGCTCGACAATTGGCCTTTGTTCCGAGGATACCGGTAATAGTCGAGGATTATCTCGGAGTAGATAGAACTCAAAGCTTGAAGATTCTCCCCGCCCGCTCGAGCGAGCTGGCCAGAAGGTCGACCTCCTCCTCCGTATTGTAAACGTAGAAGCTTGCTCTAGCCGTGCCTGGGACTCCAAGCCTCTCCATCAACGGCTGCGCGCAGTGATGACCAGCTCTTACCGCTATTCCATCCTCATCTAGTAATGTGGCCATGTCGTGGGCGTGAATATCGCCTAGATTGAAGCTGATGATCCCGTCCCTCGTCTGAGCCTCCTTGGGACCGTAGATGCTTAGCCCTTTGATCTTCGAGAGCCTGTCCAAAGCGTACTCCGTCACTTCGCGCTCGTGCAAACGTATGTTCCGCATTCCCAGCTTAGAGAGATAATCGACAGCAGCTCCTAGGCCAATCGCTCCCGCGATATTCACTGTCCCGGCCTCAAACTTGTACGGCGGAGGCTTCCAAGAGGACTCGTAGAGGTGGACCTCGCGAATCATCTCTCCCCCTCCGTGGAAGGGGCTCATCCCCTCCAGCAACTCCCGCTTCGCATAAACCACCCCGATCCCCGTGGGGCCACACATCTTATGTCCAGAAAAGGCGAGAAAATCACAATCCAGATCTTGAACATCAACAGGCATGTGAGGAACAGATTGAGCCGCGTCCACAAGGACGCGACA
>CAYIBO010000085.1:0-4896 GCA_964361545.1 uncultured Candidatus Bathyarchaeia archaeon | reverse complement strand
TTCAGTCCAGAGTGGGTTTCCCTTCGCCAATCGTCAGGGACGGACCGTGTCTTCTACACCGACTCACACTACCCGAACTACCAGAACCTTAGGATCGGAAATGGCAACTGGGTTGTCGACAGGGTGATGTGGCATACCGTCAACGTTGTTGGTCAAGGGGCCACCGTCGCCGTTCCCGGAACCCCCAGCCTGACGGTCCAGACCACGGTATCCTCGCTAAGACTGCGAGTAGTTGGAGTGATTTCCGGCCTGCCGGTCAGCGGAGCCTCCGCCCTCACTATTCTTCCCGATACGACTAATGCGACTGCTAAGACAGATTCATCAGGCCTAGCTGTTCTTGCGCAGCTGCCACCTGGCACCTACTATCTGCGGATCACAGTGCCGTACGGAATACCCGCCATCACGAGTCACGATCTCCTAGGACCAAGTGAGCTCACGGCCCGGGTCCTAGGCGTTGCGGAAATGCTCATGATAGTCATCACACCCATCGTCCTATCAGTCTTCGTCGTCATACTCGCTGTTCGAAGAGAACGCCTGCGAGCAGCCTCGATGCCTACAATTCCACCCTCGATAGCCGTGACTGGTAACTGTCAGAATTGTGGAACACCTCTCCATGTCACGGATGTTTTCTGTCCTGCCTGCAAGACCTCTGTCAGGGCGGAGCCCTCACAAGTCGGGCCCAGCCCCGGACCGTGATAGTGTCGACGGGCTAGGGTAGTGGCCTGAAGGCTAGTATGTCGGTAAGTGCGCCCGTTCTCGCTGATGGCTCTTTGAGGACGGGCTCCACCCTCATTCCGAGGGTCACTTTCCCCGGGTCGGCTACTTCCAGCTTGTGGACTATTCCGCCCTTGACATCATCAAACTTGACCAACGCGATTACTGTAGGCATTTGGGCCTGGTTCCCAGCCCTGTCCCGAGTGACTGTGGTGTAGCTGTACACGTAGCCCAGCTTGTTGATGGTTAATCGTTCCTTCGTCTCAACAAAGCAGGTGGGACAGTACATTCTTGCCGGGACGTACGTGCTCTTGCACTTGGGGCATTTTGAAGCTAGGAACCTTCCGTTCTCTTTGAGTTCTCGCCGGAACTCTTCGCCGGCCACGCCCACAGTGTAATGATATTCCAATGGAATGCTGCCTGTCCAGTGGCGGGCCTGCGTCTGTTGCGCCAGCTTCTCCAGAATCGGCATTTCTCTACGCCTCCTCCATGGGTTTGAAGTATCGAATGTCCGTGATGGCTCCCTCTCGTTCCTCGACGGGCTTCCAGACGGCCCGGACCCTCATCCCAACCTTGACCCGAGACGGCTCAACCTCACCAAGAGTATGTAGAATACCCATCCCCAGGCTTGCTCCCTCAAGCTCCACCACCGCCACAAGCAATGGCTTCTTCAAACGACTAGCATCAGCGGCAACGTGCGAAATCGAATAGGTGTTGATGGTCCCCGTGTCCTTCACGAAGGCCCACTCGTCGGTGGGGCGGAAGCACTGTTCGCAATACATTCTCGGTGGAACAAGGGTCCTAGTACACTTGGAGCATTTTCTTCCGATGATTCGTCCTTCTTTCAGCTCGTTGAGGAACCGACTGATCGCAACGCCAGCTGCCCAAGAGTAGCGGGGTTCCACCTTTTGCACGATGTGGAGATACCTGCCCTGCTTCAGTTCTTCTGGCGTAATTTCCCGGCCGGGATAACTAGTAATTTTTACCGACATTGCTCTCACCCTCTATGATCTCATCACCGCGACGGTTCCAACCTGCATCAGGTCGCCCCAGGCCTGGGCAAGCCCCACGCGGGCGTCCTTCTTCACCTGACGCTTTCCTGCCTCGCCACGGAGCTGCCAGAACACTTCGCAAATCTTCATCATCCCAGCAGCGGCGATAGGATTGCCTACTCCTAGAAGACCTCCCGACGGGCAAACAGGAAGATCACCGTCTCGCTGGGTAACGCCTTCAACGGCCATCATCGCCGCTTCACCCTTGCCTGCTAGCTGTAGTCCTTCCATGTGGTGCAGTTCTTTGTAGTCGAAGGGGTCGTAGACCTCGGCAATGTCGATCTCTTTCCTCGGGTTTTTGATTCCGGCCATCTTGTAGGCCATCTTTGCGGCCTTCTCCACATACTCAGGGTAGGCCAACTCCCTGTTCGTCCAGTGCGTCGTGTCAAGGGTCCAACCCACGCCGTCAAGCCAGACGGGTTGGTCGGTCAGCTTCTTGGCAACCTTCTCCGAAGCTAGTATGACCGCGGCTGCTCCATCGCTGGGCGGGCTGACGTCGAGCCTCTTGACGGGCGAGCAGATGGGTTCGGAGTTCATCACGTCTTCAACAGTAATCCTAGCACCTAGCTGGGCACAGGGGTGGTCTACAGCGTTGCCTTTGTTCTTGACAGCCACGTGAGCAATGTCCTCCTCGGTGATGCCGTACTTGTGCATGTACCGCCTCATCTCCAGCGCGAAAATCCAGAGCAACGTAACCCCCAGAGGCCTCTCCAGGATCTGGTCGAATATGCTCCAGAACGCGTACTGGGGATGCGGATGAAGCGGGGACATTTTCTCCTCCGCGACGCAGAGGCATATGTCGTGGAACCCTGATGCTACGTTCCACCAGCCTGCTATGGGTGTGAAGACGCCTGTTCCGCCGCCCACGAAGACCCGCTGGTATGGTTTCCCAACTCCACCGGACCCGTCTATGAGGTATTCGCCTTTCATGTGGACCCCGTCAAAGGCGTCCGGAGCCGACCCCTCAACAACAGCGTCAATATCTTTCAACGAAAGCCCGGCAGAATCCAGAGCCATCTTAGCCGCCTCAAAGGACAGCTCTTTTCCTGTCTCTAGCATTCTTCGACGGAAGAGCGTCATTCCCGCACCGACAATTGCAACTCGCCGTTTCATCTCTCTCGCCTCCTAGTTGCCCAGCACCGCTACTGCACCAGTGGCTGTTGGTATTCCTCTCCAACTTTGGACAAGCGCTCTCTTGACCTTGGGAATTTGCAGATGCCCGGCTTCCCCTCGCAATTGCATGACAGCTTCTAGGACCCTGTGAAGCCCAGTAGCCTCCAAGAGATGCCCGACGCCGAGGGACCCGCCCGACACATTGACCGGCATTCGTCCGTCTTTGTCGAACGCTCCGGAGTTGACCATCTTGCCGGCCTTTCCCTTCGGAGCCAGCTTGAGAGCTTCCAAGTGCTGGAGCTCCTTGTACGAGTAAGTATCATCAATCTCTGCAAAATCAAAGTGGCTGGCTGGGTTTCGCACGTTGGCCATCTTGTAGGCCCTTGCGGCTGCTTGTTCCGCGTATGCCGCCTTTGCAAAATCGCGGTCTTCAACCCATGGAGTATCCGAACTCCATCCCACGCCGTTAATCCAGACGGTATGATTGCCAAGTTTCTTGGATTTCTGAGCAGAAGCTAGAACCAACACGATGCTTCCGTCGATGGTCTTGCTGGCCTCCAAGTCGGTCAGAGGAGAGGAGACTGTCTGAGAATTCAACACAGTGTCTTGATTCAGATTCGCTCCGTAGACTCCTCTGGAATTTAAGAGGGCGTTCTTCTTGTTCTTGACAGCCACAAGGGCACAGTGCTCCCTCTTGGTCCCGGACTCTTTCAGGTAGCGAGCCATTTCAAGCCCGGCCAGAAAACGAGGGTCAGCGTCGAGATGACGGGTATATGCGGGGTCGAAGGCGAAGCTCACTATCTCGTTGGGGTTGAGAACATCTGAAGCTTTGCTGTGAGACTCCACAACAGCAACATCGGCTAGCCCCGAGGAAATGTGCATGCACGCTGTGGCCAGTCCAACGAGCCCGTCAGAGGATACTGTGCAAAGTGGACGCAGGACTGCCCCGAGCTGGTCGGGCATGTATTCGTCGGTTATGCTGATTCCCTCCCAAAAGTCCTCGGTACAACATATGAAACTCTGAACATCCTTCCGCGGGTCTATGCCAGCGTCCTCATAGGCACGGCTGGCCGCTTCAAACATCAACTCTCTCGTTGAGAGTCCGGGAGTCATGGAGTCAAAGCCTGCGTAGCCAACTCCGACGATTCCTATTCGAAGAGGCATCAGTAAATCGAATTCACGCGGTAAAACGGCTCACTATAAGACTTCCGCGAAAAAAGACCCCAAGAAAGACGTTGAGAAAGCGTTCAGAGCTTCGCGCCACAGTTACTGCAGCGAAGGCTAGTCTCAAGATTTAACGAGTTGCAGTGCGTGCACCTTATCCTCACCATAGGGCGAGGAGCCGCTGAGTGAGATGTCTCTTTCTTCTGGTCCTGCGTGTTAAGGGCGCCCATCATTATGAGACCCAGGCCTATTAGGAAGGCAAACCAGGCGAAGCCGATGGCGATGAAGTTCTCAGTTGCCAGCAGGACCATGCCGGCGGCCAGCACTAGAAGGAAGATTCCTGTCCCCAGTGTAGTCCAGTTCTGTGTACTGGCCGGTTTTGTCGGGTTTGTAGTCGTCGACAATTGCTAGCCTGAGACAGGGTTCCGCACAATTTTTGAAACCGTGTCGTTACTACCCGGTAGGCCTAGGAGTAACAGAGGTGAAGCTCACACGGATCCATGCTCGAAATCAAGAATTCTTATTGACCTCCCGACCATCTCCCAGACGGGTAGCGAAGAATTCGAGTAGGCTCTTCATGGTGGTGGCGACAGTGAACTATCGCAAGATTCTAGAGGAGGAAGCTGCCAGGAACGGGGTCCGAGTCTTCTACCACAATAAAGGAGCGCAATGGGGCAGAGCTGCACTAGGAAGCAAGAGAATCTTCGTTCCGAAACCCGCCAGATTCCCATCCTTCTTCACAGGCCTCCACGAGCTCGCCCACATAATGAGTCGGCACCACGCTGGAGACGGGAAACCGGAGTATCTCTGGGAGTATGAAGCCTTCAGTTGTGCACTGGAGTTCTGTAAGAAG
>CAYIBO010000084.1:0-4935 GCA_964361545.1 uncultured Candidatus Bathyarchaeia archaeon | reverse complement strand
GCTATCGTTGTTCCGCGGAGTGTGGCGAGTGTTATCTTCTGAAGGTCGCCCTTTCCATATGGCCCGTTCAACTGGAGGCCGTTTAACCCCACCAGCAACGCAACCTGTGAGACGCCGACCGTTTGCTGAGCGATGTTATAGCGAGTAGAGTTGACGTATACCGAGTCGAGAGTAAACTGAATCGTTCCTACGTTTCTTACGTAGATTTTTGCGAAGTAGCTCGGTCCTGACTGGTAGAAGAAAACGCTCTCCACCGATGGTCTTTCCTGGTTTGCGACACTTCTGCTGGAAAACCAGTATCCGGCTCCTGTTTGGTAGGCTCCAAAGCTCGCTATCGACCAGGTGAACAAGAGGGTGCTTAGGAATACAACTATGATCAGCATAGTCAGATTGGCCATGATGGTGCTAATGGCCTTTTCCGATCTAGAATGCCGTCTACCTTTCAATCTCGACCTCATCTTCTCTATTCTGGACCCGCGCATTTTTTCATCCTCTCATTACGAGTAAAGTCCCTAACAAAGCGGGAAGTTTTCTCGCCACCCCAACTCCTCCGGCAGGGCATCTACTTTGGAACTGTGACCTCGGGCAAGAGCGTGCCTGAAGCAGTTTGGACTTGTATCCTGTAGGTGTAGCCTGTTTGGAAGGTGAAGGCCGTGCCCGTCCACGAACCACTTGCTAGAGTGATGTTGGCCGTTCCAACTTGGTTGACCTGTATCGTTGGTCCGCTATAACCGGTCAGCCGCGAGTATGTGGCGGTGCCGCCTGCGTCCCTAACGTAATAGCCTGTGAGTTGCACTGCTACCTGTCCTTGATTCCTGAAGTTGAGGCCAAATGAGGTGCTGCTAGCCAGGGTTGCGGTGTCGAGGGTCAAAACCTCCTGGCCAACGGTTGGATTGGTTCCCATGAGCGCCCCTAAGAGCCCGGTGGACCAAGCGTAGACCATTACCGAAGCAACGACAACTATGACGACCATGAGCAGTGCCGCAAGTATTGTCGAGATGGCTTTCTTGTCCCGGAGTATTTTTCTCAATTTTTTCACTCCTTTGTTGTTTCTACGTGGGCTTACCATGCCGTCCCCAGATGGGGTCCAAGCCGGGGCTACCGGAGAAGGAGCGGTTGATGGGTACGATGATACCCATGTTGGATAGCGAAGGTTTCTAGTGGCAGCGTTCATGCGTGATCTCTCCCTGCAATGCTCATTCTAGTGTCGCGATGGTCGACCCAGAAGACCCAGGACTTTGTCGTCTTTTGGCCGCTGATGATGCCCTCCACTACCAGCTCGAGAAGTAGCGCCTTGGTGCTCTCCCAGTTCTTCAGCCCCGACTTGATCCGGACATTTTCGACATCCATCGGTATGGTAGAGCCGGACAGCACGTGCAGTATTCTGTCCCGCAGTGTATCCTTTGACCTATTCAATCGGCTCAACTATTCTCTCGCTCTGGGGTCGTGGCGTGGTTCTTGCCCACAAGCCACAGCCTATACCCGAGCGCCATGGAACAAAGGCGTCGTGTAACTTCGAGAATATTCGAACAGTTACATTGGCTGTCGCGTGGATCAGTCTAGAGCGACAGCTGGATATCTCCTAGACTTCCAGGATAACAGAAGAATCCTAGAAATGGGTTCTTGGCTAGACTTTGGCCTTTGCTGGTGCTGATGATCTACTCTAGCGTGCCCGGGCCTTTACCGTTTCTCTCGTCTCTTTCTGTTGAAGCGTGGGCCAGGTCTGTTCGAAGATCCTCTCATGCGCCTTTACCAGCAACGGGTCGTTTGTCCAAGTCCCGACATCCTGGCCTGCTGTTACGTTGGTGTCGTCGGGAATATCTTCGGTAAACATTATCTCAGCAGAGTCAACGCTGACAAACCTGACCATCGGGACGACCGCATTTCTGACCTCGATGACCTCTCCGAGTTCTCGGGCTACGCTCGCGTTGATTTGGTTGATGGGTGCTGCGACTCTGACCTTGGCACCTCTTACTGATGCCTTCTCCAGGACCTCCGACTGGGCCTTGTAGACTCTGACCAGTCCGTTAGCGCTGGTGGTGAAGAACACGTTGACCTTTGCTTCGCCGATCATGTCTTGGACGCGTTTGTAGACCTTGTCCCGTCCTCTGACGCTCCAGAGGTCGTATCGCTCGTAGGGTTTCTCTGTGTACACGTATCTTGAGGACTCGAAGGCCAAGGCGAGGTTCTCGACAACCTGCACGCATTCCGTGGTTTCGCGGTTCAGCTTCTCCACGAGCGGGATGAGCACGTCGCTGGGGGACACTGCCATGTATCGCTCCGGTTTGCCAGGAACAATGCGGAGCAACCCCTTGCTCTCCAGTCCTCTAATCGCACCGTAGGTCTTCGGCCTGGGAACTTTGCCCAGAAAGCTGATCTCGCTAGCGTTTCTAGACCCCATCTTGGTCAGGACAACATAGATCCTTGCCTCGTACTCCGTCAGGCCCAGTTTCATCAGGGATTGTACGCTGAACTCGGCCGCAGCCAATACTTTAACGCCTAGACTTCTAGATGTGTCGCTAACCACTGTTTTTAAAATCGACTCTGTCATTATGAATACCCCACTATTCTGAAGAACCCCCACATTAACAAATCACCAACCAGCAATACAGTCACGAGACTGGCTGTTAGAAAGACAAGGTGCGGCAGTCCGGGAGTAACCCATACGCCATCCGAGAAGAGCCCTTGAGCCTTGTAATTCTCAAGACCCGAAACCAGCTTGTCGCGTTCCTCTTCCGCGGACGAGAGCAGACGGAAATGGCGTACAGGTTTCGCTTCAACCAAGTCCACTTGCTCGGCGGGATAGAGATAGTTGGAAGATTGCAGAATACTGAAGCTCGTTTTGTAGGATGTGAAAAGGACCATTACCTTCCTCAGCATCGATTCTCTCTCGAACCCCTGGAAGTTGGTTCCCTTGACTAGGTTCCTTGCAAGGATGAAGACCCCTGAAGCGATGGACAGCAGGAATGAATTTGCCAGGATTGAGACGGGGTACGGGTATAGCGGGAACGGAGCCTGCCACCAAGAGGAGATTATTCCCGGCGGAACAGGCAGGGCAAGACCAAGACACATGAGAGCCTTACTGTCCGCGCCTCCCATTGTTCCAAACTGGAACAGGAGAAAAGCCACGACAATCGTTACACTTGCTGAAACCATTAAGTCGAGCAGGATTCGTAGGTCTACTAGAGAGAAAACTGCCCTAGCAATGAACAGTAATAGTGCTAGGGGCCCGTAAACAAGCCACACCCGGTTTGAGACCTCCCGGGTCTTCAAGTCGCTAACCGATGCCACCACGAGAGCCCCAACGCTCACTAGAAGTGCTGCCCATTCGACCTCTGGCGGCACCATGGAGCTCATAGTCGGTCGGACCCCCATTGCCCGTTGCTACGAGAATATTGGTTCTGGAACCAGCACTAGCAATGCCCGGTACTAACGAGCATTAGCGGCGTGCCCTAGCGCTGAAAGCTTTTAACGCCGGCGATGAGAGCCTCCCGGCCGAGGTTATTGCTCCATTGCCCATGGCCTTTGTTCTCATAAACGCGGAGATAGGGTCAGAGGATTCCGTCGTCAAGGAGTTGAAGGCTGTTAGCAATGTCAAAGAGGCCTACATGGTCTACGGGGTCTACGACATAGTCGCCAAAGTTGCTGCCGACAGCATGGACAAGCTCAAGGAGATAATTACGTGGAAGATACGCCGACTGCCAAAGGTAAAGTCAACCCTCACCATGATCGTTATCGAAAGCTGACCCGACCCGACCGATTCATAACTAGCCCTGCTCAACACTCAACGCTCTTTGAAGAGGCTCAATCATGCTAACGGAGTTACACATCGGCATCGATGACACAGACTCCAAGCAGGGAGGTTGCACAAGCTACACCGCAACGATTCTGTTCGAAGAACTGTGGAAAAGAGGCTTTGCCCCGGCGGACTTTCCGTGGCTCGTCAGGCTGAACCCGAACATCCCGTGGAAGACCCGGGGCAATGGAGCGCTTGCACTTCACTTCTTCGTTGAAGAGAGCAGGCTTGCTGAAGCCAGGGAGGTCGCACTGCAGATTGTCGAGAGAAACACAGATCCTTCCATTCCCTCGACGGACCCGGCCGTGGTATTTTTCACAGGTAAGATTCCGACCAAGCTCACGGATTTCTCCACCAGGGCTCTTCACGACGTGATCCGTGTCAGTGAGGCCCGGCAGATTTCGAGGGCGGTGAAGGCCGAGTCGCACCTCTTCAAAGGTTCCCGGGGACTAGTAGGCGCTCTAGCCGCGATAGGCTCAGATCTTGACAGAGATCACACTTTCGAAATAGTTGCTTACAGAACCAAGGACAATCTTGGAACTCCCAGAAGAATCGATACCGTTTCCGTGAGAGAAATGGACGCGAGATTTCAACATAGAACGTTCAACAATCTGGACCCGGAGACCGGACGCGTACTAATTTCTCCCCACGGGCCGGACCCAGTGTTGTTTGGGATCCGAGGGGAAGACCCTCTCAGTCTCACAGCGGCTCTCCAATGCGTCAGAGTACGAGAGCCTATCGAGAGAGTAATGATCTTCAAGACAAATCATGGGACGGACGCCCACCTCGCCATTCAGAGAAGAATTGAGGACTTACGACCGTACCAGGCTGCAGTAGTCACCGGAAGAGTCGAAACCCTTCCCAACGTTTTGAAGGGAGGCCACGTAATTTTCCGTCTTGGCGATGGAATGGGCATCCTTGACTGCGCTGCCTACGAACCGACCGGACCGTTCAGAAAGACTGCGAGGGAATTGGTCCCCGGCGATCGGGTGAGGGCATCGGGAGGAATCAGGCGCGGCCCGAACGGAAGTGTAACCCTGAACCTTGAGAAGCTGGAAGTTCTCGAACTTGCGGAGAATGTTCACCGGGAGAATCCTCGCTGCACTGAGTGTGGCTACGGGTGCGAGTCAATGGGACGC
>CAYIBO010000083.1:0-4967 GCA_964361545.1 uncultured Candidatus Bathyarchaeia archaeon | reverse complement strand
TTCCAAAGACTGCGGACCTACTGAGCCACGCTAAGCCAGAAATCCTTCTAGTAGCGGTTTGAGGCGGAGGTAGACTCTTCGTGTTGCTTGAAGATCGTCCAAGCAATGCTCCCTTATCAGACCTAGGGCCCTCCGGTCGCCTTCTAGTGCTCGGACGTATAGACGGGGCACGTCCATGCCCATCGTGCTTCTCTTCTTCTCGATGCCGAAGAAAGTGCATACATGGTCTAGATAGGTGAAGGTGAGCTTTAGACGGTTCTTCACAACCTCGTTCAAGTCAACATGGCGCATGGTTGCAATCGGACGCGGGTCCAAGTTGTGGCTCAGCAGGCGAGTCGTGAGAAAGGGAATGTCGAAGAACCTCCCGTTCCAGGTTACGACCAGGTCGAAATCCTGCAGGTGTTCCACAAGCTTGAGGAGAGCGTTCTTCTCCTCGCCTGTCCGCCTGACAGGGAAATACTCTGCTTGTCCTTTCTCTGGCATGAGACCAGCGCCGACCACGACTCCCGCGTCTGCTTCAAGTGACGAGGTTTCAATGTCCAGAATCACAGCCTTAGCGGCCATGAAGGGTCTGGAAGAGCTTCAGTGGCTTAAGGGCTTCGGGTTCGACCCGGCAAAGAACATATTCTACTCTGAGTCAGGCCTCTTCGCAGTTCGAAGCTAATTGGACGATCATCCCATCGCAAGAGTGGAGAATCTCGAGAAAACATACCGTCTGGGCAAGGTCGTAGTCCACGCCTTGCGAGGAGTAAGCCTGACACTCCACCAGGGAGAGTTCGTGGTAATCACGGGACCCTCAGGGTCAGGAAAGACGACGCTCCTCAACATTGTTGGGACTTTGGACAAGCCGACCGCTGGAAGGGTCCTGATAGACGGAGAGGACCTTGCAAGTATGAAGGATGGGCAGCTGACGAGGCTTCGGCGTCACAAGATTGGGTTCGTCTTCCAGTTTCACAACCTCATACCCGTTCTGACAGCCTTGGAGAATGTTCAGCTTCCATTGCTTACTGCGGGGGTGAAGACGAAACAGGCGGAAGAACGCGCACGGACGCTTCTGGCCCAGGTCGGACTTACCGACCGTGTGGACCATCTTCCTGACGAGTTGAGCGGCGGAGAACAACAACGTGTCGCTATCGCCCGTGCGTTAGCTAACAGACCGAAGCTAGTTTTGGCCGACGAGCCCACGGGAGACCTAGACACGAAGACGGGTGCTGAGGTCGTCCAGACCATGTTTGACGCGGCCAAGCAGGCGAATGCAACGGTCTTCGTGGTAACACATGATCCCGTGGTGTCCGACAGGGCTGACAGGCTGTTCGAGATGCGTGATGGAATGGTCAGCGAGACATCACGAGTATCCCCTACGCCCCGCCACGCGACCGTCCGAGCCGTTGAGCCGGTTCCTCCCGAGCCCAGTCGTTCTCTCTCGCAACCCAACTAGAAAGGCCCGGCGAGAATCCTGTTGCTCTCTGTGAAGCTCGCGTCTCGCAACCTTCCCCGAAGGAAAGCCAGGACCACTCTAACCATCATTGCCGTGGTTCTGGGCGTCGCGTTGCTAGTGGGCATCAATCTAGCAACGGCAAGCGCCAACAGCGAATTCACCAGTTACATCAACAGGTTCTGGGGCGAGACCGATATCATCGTCCGGCATGGGCTCATTCCCTTCGAAAACACGACAGCCGAACAGTTGAGCCAGGTCGCGGAGGTTCGCCAAGTAGCACAGAGAATCGCCTGGTTCGGATCCCTCAACAACACGCCACTCCAACTAACCGGATTGGACCCTCGAGCGGATTTTGAATATTCGAGCTTCAACATTACTGGAACAAGGCTCTTCTCGCCGGGGCAGGTCGTGGTTAGCAGTACTCTGGCGCAGAAATTCAGGCTTGCCACCGGTTCCACGGTCAACATTTACACCTTCGACGCGAACGGTAACAATGCAACCCTCACAGCGACAGTCGCGGGAATGGACCATCCCCTCCGAAACTTGGGCATAGCAGTCTACGCAGACCTACACGAACTCCAGCAGGTTCTTGGATTTGGAGACAGGATTACTCAGGTCTACGCAACTCTTGAGGACCCCGGTCAAGCACTCCGGGCACGTGACGAAATACAGAACCTTCTCGGGTCCTCTTACGACGTCAGCGCTCCCAAAGCGGAGACTGTCCAGCGCATTCAGGGCCAAATGGCCGGGTTCCAGCTTGGGCTCAACGTCATGATAGCAGTCGCCCTGGTCGTTTGCTCGTTCATCGTGTTCAATACGCTGTTCATGACGGTTAACGAGCGAACGTATGAGATTGGAGTGATGCGGGCTGTTGGAACATCTCGGTCGCAGGTCTTCAGAGTATTTCTTGCCGAGGGATTGCTGATAGGTGTCCTAGGAACCGTTACCGGAGTAGTTGCTGGACTCGCCGTCTCTCAGCTTTTCATCACCGTCTTCGAGAAGAACTTTGGCGTCGGCTCCCTTCCCGAGCCTGTTCTTACACTCCCAATTGTGGCAATCGGCCTTTCAGCCGGGCTCGCAGCGGTCCTGGCCGGATCCCTCTATCCCGCTCTCTCTGCAAGCCGAACCAACATCATACAGGCCATAAGGCCCGCGACGCGCAACCAAGAGAAAAGGGTCCCGAACTCTGCAATAGCCCTTGGAAGCGTTGTAATGCTTGGGGTCGGGTCCCTGCAAGCATTCAGACTGGCGCCCTTCCACATCTCATACCTCGACGTCGTACTCGTCCCACTGGGGCTGGTCGTTCTTGGTGCGATTGTGTATTCGAAACTGAGCCGGGTCCTTGCCTCCTTGTTCTTCCCATTGTCGAGAGCGGTTAGCCATGTGGCCTCGAGGAGTGGGAAGAGACGGCTTGTTCGTAACGCCATATCGTTTGGAATGATCACGATAACTCTCAGCTTCGTGATAATGCTGGGTGGAATCCAGGGCGGAATCCAAACATCGATAGAACAGGGCATCCAGGAAGCTCTAGGTGCTGACATCATACTTGTCGCCAACCAGTCTGTTCCTGTCAGCTTTGCCAGCAACCTTACCAGCTTCCCTGAAGTCTCGACTGCCACGCCTCTGGGTCCCAGCGTCGTTCCCTGGCCAGCTTACGGGTCTATTGGAAACGCTTCAGTTGGGGTGCTTGCAGTAGATCCTGCACAGTTCCCGAAGATTATCGCTTACAATTTCCTGAATTCTCCGCCTACTGAGGAGGTCTATTCGCAGCTCGGGGCAAGCAACGAGACTTTGTTGGTCCCGGATGCGCTTGCATCTAGGCTTGGGGTGGTCACAGGTGGTAACTTGACCATGACCACGTTCTATGGAGACATTACTTTCAAAGTGGCAGGAGTATTCACAGGCCCGATTCTACAGTATGTCAGGTTTGGCGAGAACTATGTCAGCGAGTCAGTAATCGTATCTTTCACGTCTCAACAGCGATACTTCGTCAACCTGCAACAGGCCCAGAAGGGTCCCACGGCTCGGATATTCCTAGTCGACCTGAACGCGGAGGATGTGCCCGAGGCCGCGACGGTCGCGCATGATATTGCGGTTCAGTATCCGGAGTACAATTTTGGCGAGCTTTCGGTTACTCTTGTCGAGCTACTGGCGCTGGTCAGGACGACGATTGACCGTATCTTCTCGATCATACTGTTGATTCTGTACTTTGCGCTTCTAATCGCGACCCTGGGTATTGGGGCGACTATGATCATGAACGTGTCCGACAGGAGGAGGGAGATTGGGCTACTTCGCTCTCAGGGGATGAGCGCGGGCCAGATCAGAGGGCTGTTTCTCGGGGAGGGCGTGACGTTGGGATTGTTCGGGTTCATGCTGGCGGTGCCAGGGGGCTTGCTACTGTTGAGGGGGGCTACGAACAGCACCAGCATAGCCGGATTCTGGCTGCCCTTCATCATTCCCTGGTCGGCGATTGCTCAGTCGCTGCTGCTGGCGCTTCTCGCGGTGGTGGCCGGGACCCTGTATCCTGCGGTCCGGGCCTCGCGGATGGAAATTACCAAGGCCTTGGAGCAGGTGTAGAGCTGTTCCGGGACCTCTACTGCAAATCTCTGAGTCGGATGAGCGAGTGGCATGGTCGGCGAGTACTTTTGCCGGTTTGAAGGATGCAAGGAGACTGCGCCTAGCAAATGCAGAAAATGCTTCAGGCGTTTCTGTGGGAAGCACATTGACGAGCACCGGATGAACTGCCGGTTCAAATGACCCCCCATTACCCTTTTGACCGGCCGTAACCGCGAGACTCTTGTGCAGGGTTACGGGACGCTTAGCTGAGCCGTTAGAAGGCTAGTTCATTTGAACTGGTATGCTAGGGCAGGGTCAGCGGCGCCTCATCTGTCTCGCGATCATCCTAGTGCTGGTGACGGGCGGTATTGTGTCCTTGGCCCTTCCGGTCGTGGCTGAGGAAAACGGGCCGGTCTACGCGGCAGACCTCTCTACGAACGAGCTTAATGTTGCGGTGGGTTATGCACCTCCTAGCTATTTCACGACTGCTCAGATAACTTCGGGGAGGGATGTTACGGTGGTGATTACGATTCTGCTCGGAACTGCTAGTACGGAGATTTTCAGGAGCGATTTTCCTGCTGGAACCTTTGAGGTTTCGAAGGTTTCGGTGGGGAACGGTGGGACGGTCTTCTTGTCTGTGGAGTCTATGGGTGGAGCTTTCACTCAGCTGAGCGTGTATGCGAGAGTTTTCCGGTATATCACCACGTATCCTTACTCTTGGGCGGGGCTGGTGGTGTTGGGCTTTGCGGGACTGTTTATGCTGGCGACGGAGTTTAGGAATACGAGCTTCGGAAAAGTCGCCCGTATGATCTTGCCGGTGAACAGGCTGGGATTGTAGGACTATGGCTTGCGAGTGAAACTGTTCGCTCGTGAGGGCTGGGGGACTCTTTTGACCACCCCCACCCCCTATAGGGGGGGTGCGTGTGTGGTCGTTGTCTGGGCTGGTGTTTGGGCTGGTTTGGCGGTTCAGGGC
>CAYIBO010000082.1:0-4980 GCA_964361545.1 uncultured Candidatus Bathyarchaeia archaeon | reverse complement strand
GTGGGAAGAATGAAGAGAATATGGGAAAGACTTTGGCCGTACTTACTGTGGACGATCGGTATCGGGTTCTTCTTGACAAGGAGGTTCGCGGTTTTTTGAAGGTTGCGCCTGGGGACAAGGTTCTGGCTATTCCCAGCTCTGAGGGAGTCCTCATAACCTCTCTCAAGGGCAAGAGGTTCAGGACCTCGCTGAGCGGCTTCCGTTTCAAGGAGGAATCTCACGAGGCTTCTCGGTACCTCTTCAAGAAGAACTAGTCAGTTGCCAGTTCTGGATACAGTGATACTTTTCGGTGCTGCGGACCCAGATGATCCTGCTCATGTAAGGTCCGTCACCTTCCTAGCCCGTTTGGGCGAACCCGGTTTCTACCTGGCGGGCTTCGCATTGATTGAGTTTGATATTGTGATGAAGAGTCGAGGCCTGAACTATAGGGAACGAATGGTGAGACACGCGCTCCTAGCCCGGGACTATCCCCTAACAACAACCAGGGTCAAACCTCTCTCACCCGAGATATTGTATCTGGCCGCAAGAATGGAAGGCGAGGATAGGATTGACTATTTCGACGCGGGCGTAGCCGCAGAAGCTAAAGTCTTGGATGGACATGTTGTTTCTACGGATAGAGTCTTTGACCGATTACAGGGGGTCAAGAGAGTCTGGTAGAATTCCAGGTGCGCCCAATCCCCTGGAGACCCTCGTCAGCTGTTACACAGAATCCGCACAGGGTCCAAGTTTTCCTCTCGCGTGAAGCTCGCCGGAAGTTTCGTTCATCTAGATAGGAGTTTCAATGGAGGCCAGGTTCTAGAGGTCTCCCAAGGAACCTAGCTGGAAGGCGGGTCATGAGCTGTAGCCTGCGAAGGGCCGGTCTTTTTCTTCGAGTGAAATTCCTTGAGTGTCCGCAGCATCTCTTCGTCCTTGTATTCCTCGATGACGATTCTGTATCCTTCCTCGTTTTCTGACTCTACAAGCTGCTTGCTAGCGTAGAGTTCTCCTATGAAACTGTCAGACTCCAAAAGCCCCAACCCTTGGGGCCCCGATCCGAGAACGTCGAGCAGAATTTTCAGAAGATTGTCAAGATCCTTGACCGGCCTAGTATTGGTTACTTCCGAAGAGCCTCTCCATAGATAGAACAGAACAGTCAAAGTCACAACCCTGTTCGCACGTTCCTCCCTGAGCTGTGCCACGTCCTCAGGCTGAATTCTGCCCAGGATTGCCTTTGCAAGCCTGCTTTGTTTGTCCGCAACGCCGTGTCCACTGCCCGTCGCAACAGGCTCGAAGGGGACGACGTTGATGTCCAAGATCGTCTTCCCGGTTCGAACATCCTCTGATGGAGACTCCGACCCAAGGTCAAGATCGTCAATCTCTGTCAAGAGACGAGCCTCCAGTCTATTCCTCAGGCCGGGCTCCTATTGAAGCCCCTTCGGGTCCAGCGGACCACCGTACTTCTCTAGAAAGGCTACTTCGCCCAGTGGCTTCCGGTTCTTTCTCTTCCCGCTGATTTTCCGGGCAGGGTAGCCGAAGCCGGCGATTACGCTGATGTGAAGGTCTTTGGGAATTTCGAAATCCTTCCGGAGAGCCTCTTCGTTGACGCCTGTGTAGATGCAGGAGACAACTCCAAAGTTCCATGCGGCAAGTTGCATGTCCTGAACGGCCCGGCCAGCGTCAATCTTGTGAAAGCCATACTTCGGGTCCGTGAGCACGATTACTCCAAAGTTGGCCTTTGCCACCCAGCTGCCACTTGTGCTGTCCTTTGCTAGCTGCTTGAGAGAGCCACTATCCTGAACAAGAACAAACCTCCAATGCTGTCGGTTCACTCCGCTCCCCGTCAGCCTGGCAGCTTCAAGCACTTTCATCTTAACCTCAGCGGGAACTTTCTTGCTGCTGAAGTCTCGAACGTCCAGTTTTGTTGCTATGCACTCGAACGCGTCCAACGACGTTTCCTCAACTATATTGAAAATCATGCCAAGTTAAAAAAGCCCCGTGACAGCCTTAGCGGACAGTCGTCAGAGTCTGAGAAAGCCCTTGGAACAACAATCGCAACAGACTATCAATGAGAAGTCGTTGAGAAGCTTCTGCGAGCAAGTCTTCATCAAGCTCGGGGTCCCAAAGAAAGATGCTCAGATCACCACTGATGTGCTGGTTCTGGCTGACCTCCGAGGAATAGAATCCCACGGCGTCGCTCGACTACCTCGTTATGCTACCGGGCTCAAGAAGGGGCACATCAAACCTGAGGACAAGAGTCGAGTGGTCAAAGAGACAAAGGCCACAGCGCTTATTGACGGGGGCCAGAGCCTCGGCCAAGTGGTGGGTTACAGAGCGATGGAGCTGGCAATCAAGAAAGCGAGAGAGACAGCGATAGGAGCCGTTACTGTACGAAATTCCAACCACTACGGCATAGCGGGATACTACAGCCTCATGGCCCTGGAACACAACCTCATCGGGATCAGTATGACGAACGCTGCCCCCCTCGTGGTTCCGACGTTCGGTAGGAATTCGATTCTCGGGACCAACCCGATCAGCATGACCGCGCCCTCGGCCAGGGAGAAGCCTTTCGTCTTGGACATGGCCACGTCCGTTGTTCCCAGGGGGAAGCTGGAGGTTTTGGACAGGAAGGGCAAGCCCATGCCATTGGGATGGGCTGTTGACGAGACTGGACGAGCGTCCACGGACCCTAAACGGGTTCTGGACGCTATGGCGAAACGTCTCGGAGGGGGAATTCTGCCTCTCGGCGGTGAAGGCGAGGAGTTCTCAGGTCACAAGGGCTACGGGCTTGCGCTGATGGTTGACGTTTTGTCAGGGGTCCTGAGCGGAGCCGCTACCGGGTTGGCTGTTAACGCTGATGAAACCCGACCTGACGTCGGGCATTTCTTCATGACAATAGACCCGGCAGCGTTCCGTCCGTTGGACGAGTTCAAACGGGACATGGACCGGTTGGCCCGGGAGTTGAAGAACTCGCCTAAGGCCGAGGGACAGGAGAGAATCTACGTTCATGGGGAGAAAAGTTTCGCTCGCATGCAACGCTTCCACAAAGAAGGAATTCCAATGGAGCCGAAGGTTGTCGAGTCGTTGAAGAAGATAGGCTCGGAACTAGGTGTCAGCTGGCCAGCATGATGATAGTAGTGGGCTAGCAACAACAAACTAGGAAGACCCGGTTGATGGGAAGGCCCTGGGATGTGACCATCGTCGGGGGAGGCATACTAGGCACTTCTGTCGCATACTGGCTCGCCAACCAGTACGAAGATGGAATCGCGGTTCTAGAGAAAGAGCCCCAAGTCGCGGTTCACACATCCCATCGGAATACCGGCGTGGTGCACCGCCCGTTCTACTTGGACCCGAAGACGCGACGGGTCTTCGCAAGATCAGCTCAAGCAGCCTATGGAATGTGGAAAACCTACGCAAAAGAACGCCGTCTACCATGGCAGCCCGTCACCACGCTGGAGGTTGCCACCAGACCAGAACAAGTGTCCCGGCTGGAGAAATACTACCATTGGGGTTTGGAGAACGGAATGGGGGAAGAGGAGCTAGAGCTTCTCAACCCGGAAGAGGTTCGCAAACTCGAACCCCATGTGCGGTGTCACGGTGGGGTCTGGTCCAAGACGGACACGGCAGTTGACTATCGAGCATTCACTAGATCCCTTCGCGGCGACGCAGAACGCGAGGGCGTCAAGTTCCTTGTCAACGCGGACGTGGAGTCCATTGGCATCTCCAAGGACATGCTCGAGATTCATTTTCGAGGCGGAGCCGGGCCCATACATACCCGTTTTCTCATCAACTGTGCTGGAGGAAACTCGGTTCGGGTCGCCCATATGCTGGGAGTCGGGAGGGAGTATGCCGATCTGAACTTCCGGGGAGAGTACTGGCAGATAGACCCGAACTGGGCTCATCTGGCAACCCGGAACATATACACAGTGGCCCGCCATCCCGAGCTCCCGTTTCTGGACCCTCACTGGATAGTTAGACCAGATGGGAGACGTGAGATTGGACCGAACGCGGTTCCAGTTGCCGGTCCCTACACCTACCGTGGCTTCTTCAGAAACCCGTTGGAGGCTTTGGAGAAGGTTCTGGAGCCGCCGGTCAGGAACAAAGTGTCCCTTCTCTACAATAGGGACTTTCTTACTCTAGCGGGAGAGGAATGGATGTCCTCCATCTCGAAAAGAGTGATGGCTGGACGAGCGAAGGAGTTTCTGCCAGAATTGAAAGTTGACTACCTGGTGAAGCCCGGGATCGCCGGAGTTCGTGCCTCGGTAATCGACCGGATTGGGAACTACATCAAAGAAGCCATCGAGATTACAGGCCCACACTCTAACCACATAACCAACTACAACTCACCAGGTGCAACTGGTGCCCCAGCGTATGCGGCATGGCTAGTCAAGAGGCTCTCAGGAGGGGGCTACTTGGACCATCTCAGGGCGAGCCCCAAGGCCCGGGGCGGACCCTGGGATTTTGAGACAGTCTGTAAGAAAATCGAATAGCCCGAGCCAGAACGGGGCTGTTCGAAGTATTCCTAGGCTCGGGAATCGTTCGGAACATGTCTGAAGTCCCTCCAGATTCCCATGGCGCCTTGCCCGTGAATGGAAGTGCTACCCTTCACGGGGTCGACGGGCTTCAAGGTGAACAATCCGAACCCCAAGGTAATCTCCTTCGGAGCAACTGGAATCCTTTCCGCCCTGAAGAAGGGTCTACCATCAACATTCCATTCGGCCCTTCTCTCCGATGGATTCAACCTCACCGAGTAGTGGTGTAGTCGTCCGGGTGCTGTGCTGATTCCTGCGAACGGCGACTCAATAAGATAGGTGAAGGCTGTCTTCTCATCAGTTATTCCCGGAATTAGAAGCCGCTCATAGATTGCCCCAATCTTTCGTCCAGTGGAAACGAAGTCGAAGACCATTCCCGTTGCCAGTTCGATGGTAATGAATCCGGCGAAAGCGTCGCGAATGTCCTCTGCATTGCTTCGGTAGGTTTCGGCACTCATTTCGACCTCGAACG
>CAYIBO010000081.1:0-4997 GCA_964361545.1 uncultured Candidatus Bathyarchaeia archaeon | reverse complement strand
AGAATGAGGGCGAGAACCCAACAGGCTCCTTCAAAGACCGGGGAATGACCGTGGCCATTTCTAAGGCGCGCGAGCTGGGCAAGAAGAAGGTCATTTGCGCGTCTACGGGAAACACTGCCGCGTCACTCGCAGCTTACTCTGCTAGGGCGGGTCTTGAGTGCTTGGTCTTCATGCCTGCGGGAAAGGTGGCGGAGGGCAAGATGGTCCAAGTGGTCATGCACGGGGCCAGGATAGTTCAGGTGAAGGGCGATTTTGACCAGGCTCTTGACGCGGTTGTCCGTCTCTCGTCCGAGAGGCGGGACCTTTACCTGATGAACTCGCTCAACCCCTTCCGTCTCGAGGGGCAGAAAACGCTCGCTTTCGAGGTCTTCGACCAGCTGTCCGAGATTCCTGACGTCGTTATACTTCCAGTTGGAAATGGGGGTAACATAAGCGCGACTTGGAAGGGATTCAATGAGCTCGCACAACTTGGACAAGCGAGGCGAAGACCGAAGATGATCGGGGTTCAAGCAGTGAAAGCCGCACCCATCGCCCGAGCAGTCAAGGGCAAACAATCCCATATCAGACCAGTTTCGAAGCCCGAGACTATAGCCACCGCTATTCGAATAGGGTCCCCAGTGAACTGGAGCAAAGTCCTGCGGGCCATCAAAGATTCTGATGGCACAGCGGAAACAGTCACGGACAATGAGATTCTCGGAGCTCAAAGAGAGCTAGCCCAGAAAGAGGGCATCTTCGTAGAACCCGCCAGTGCAGCATCAATCGCGGGACTCATAAAACTCGTCGAATCGGGAATGGTCGATAGGTCAGACGTGGTAGTCTGTGTCGCAACAGGTCACGGGTTGAAAGACCCCTCTGTCGCGGAGCGGATCCCAGGTCCCTTGGGCTACAGCCTCGATGTTTCCGATGCAACAAAACTGGACACTCTCCTCGAGCGGATTCTTTGAGAATCATACTCCTCGGCTTCGGCAGAGTAGGCCAATCACTAGCGAGAATTCTTCATGGAGACGCAGACCGGATTGTCAAGGCTCACGGCTTCAAGCCTCAGGTCATAGCTATCATCGACAGCCATGGAAGTTGCCAAGACGGGGAGGGCCTGGACCTTGACCTCGCCTTGAAAACCAAGGAAAAATACGGAACAATTGCGAAGTACCCAAAAAGGGGCCAGCGCGACAGGGAACCTACCGCTCTCGTCTCTGAGAGCGATGCAGAGGTTGTCGTTGAAGCCACTCCTTCAAACTATGAGGATGGAGAGCCTGGAATGTCCAACATCAAGACCGCTCTGGCCACAGGGAAGCATGTTGTAGCCGTGAACAAGGGACCCTTGGCCTTGGCAATGCCCGCCTTACTGGAACTGGCCGACCATCGGAAGGTCAAGTTTCGTTTCAGCGGAACGGTCGGTGCAGGGACACCCTTTCTCAGCTTTGCAGAGAAGTGCTTGAAGGGAGAGAGGATAGTTGGAATACGTGGGATTCTCAACGGGACGACGAATTATGTTCTCACTCGGATGGATGAGGCTTCGATAAGTTTCCAGAAGGCGTTGGCCGAGGCGCAGAGGAAGGGGTATGCTGAGGCAGACCCTTCCAACGACATAAACGGCCTGGACGCGGCGGCTAAGGTTGTAATTCTTGCAAATTGGGTCCTGAAGAGGAAGGTCAGCCTCCGTGATGTTGCTGTGGAAGGAATCTCGAAGGTTTCGCAGGAGAGGCTGAAGAGGGTCAGAGCTGCTGGGAAACGGGTCAAACTAATCGCTAGGCTTGGGGACTCGCGCGCGTCGGTGAAACCCGAGGAAGTCTCCTCTTCAGACCCGGTGTGCGTCCCTGGGACCCTCAACGCCCTGACATTCACGACCGAACATGCTGGCGACATGACACTCGTAGGCGCTGGTGCTGGCGGCGAGCAAACTGCCAGCGCGATAGTCCGAGACCTCGTCGAAATACGACACGAATACCTCGCCTAGGAGTCTCGACAGTTGAAGCTCGTGATGAAGTTCGGCGGGTCTTCGCTCGCCAACCCGTCTAGGGTCCGAAACGTGGCCGGCTTAGTTGCCAAGTTCGCCAAGGGAAACAAGGTGACAGTAGTAGTTTCCGCTGTGGGGGAGGTTACGGATCGGCTTGTCGAGATTGGTGGTTATGCCCAGAAGGGTGACATACGACGTGTCAAGAAACTCACAGGAACTATCGGGAGACTGCATCTCAAGGTTGCCAAATCGCTGTCCGTGAAAGTCGCTGCTCGGCGAGAGCTTCTAGCCGTCCTTGAAGGTCTGCTTCAGGATTTGGAGAGAACTGCTGACGGGATAACCCAGCTCAGAGAGCTTACTCCTCGAAGCCGGGACTATCTTCTCTCCATGGGAGAGAGGCTCTCAGCGTCGTTAGTGGCGGCTGCTATCCGCGGGGTTGGACTCAGAGCACGGTCGTTCACTGGAGCAGAGGCAGGGATCACCACGGACGATCGTTTTGGAGAAGCCAGACCCCTTGTCGAGGTCAGCTTCCACCAGGTCCGACAGAGAATCGGGCCTGTTCTAGCCCGTGGAGAGGTTCCTGTGGTCACTGGCTTTGTCGCTGGGACGGTCGAGGGGACAGTAACAACGCTGGGTCGTGGCGGGTCCGACTACACGGCCACTTTTCTCGGAGCGGCTTTGGATGCGGACGAGGTTTGGATCTGGACCGATGTTGATGGCTTGATGACCGCGGACCCGAGGATTGTGAAGGGTGCTATGGTTCTGCCACGAATCTCCTTCGGCGAGGCCCTTGAGCTTTCCTATTTCGGGGCTAAGATGATGCATCCCCGAGCCCTGCAACCCGCTGCCCAGAGAAAGGTCCCAGTCCGAATCAGAAACACCTTCAAGCCCAACGGGGACGGGACCCTTGTTTCTTCAGACGAAACGAACAATGGCGGCAAGGTTGTCAAAGCAGTTTCCATGATACCTGACGTTGGAATTGTAACGGTCAGTGGATCAGGAATGATGGGAGCGCCTGGGGTTGCGGCGAAGGTCTTCCAGACCCTCGGGTCCAACGAAATCAATGTCATGATGATTTCTCAAGGGTCCTCGGAAGCCACCATATCCATCGTCGTCGCTAGGAGTGATGTCGACAGAGCGGTCAGAACCCTCCAGCTGGCATTACTGGGGCAAGGATACGTGGACAGAGTATCCGAAGAGAAAGACGCTTGTATCATCGCAGTGGTCGGGTCGGGAATGAAGGGCACTCCTGGAGTGGCTGCCAGAATCTTCGGTGCTGTCGCGAAGAAACGGGTTAACGTTAGAATGGTGGCCCAGGGCTCTTCTGAGTACAACGTTTCATTTGTCGTTTCAAAAAGCGAGGGTCCTGAGGCAGTTCGAGCTATTCACGAAGAGTTCCGGCTCAGAACAGAAAACTGAGCCTATGAGACTGGGCCTAGCGCATTATTGTGACGATGTCTTTGTCGTGGGGGACATGGTCGAGGCCAACTCTCTGGCCGGGGAACCTGACGCTTGACCCCCAGACGAAAGCATACTTCGCTCCTTCAGTGAACCTGGGATGAATCCTCTTGCAAACATGGAGCAATGTTGAATCCGCCGGTAGGATGAGGGGTTTTTCGAAATCTGCTTCTCCATCTGGCCGTTTGAGATAGATGCGTATGAAATTGAGTGTCTGCCATAGCTTCTCTGTTAGGAGGTTCAGGTTCAAACCTTGCTCGGCAGATATTGGGACAAAGTCCTCTCCCAACTGCTTCTTGACGGCGTTGAGGTATTGTTCGTTGACTAGGTCCACCTTGTTCAGAACTATCATGGCCGGAGCATACTGCCTGTTCCCGGCTAGTACGTCGATTAGCTGGTCGTCTGTGATGTCTTCTCTTATGACGATGCTGCCATTGGATACGCCGTAGATTTCCATTATGCCTTTGATGGTGGGCTGGGAGAGTTTGGTGAGCTTGCGGGTAGTGGTTATGGAGAGCCCGCCCTTGTTGGCACGGGTAATGGTCACGTCGGGGGGTTTCTGGTTGATACGTATTCCCATCGCATAGAGTTCCTGCTCAAGTGTCTTAAGCTGGCCCGGTTGAAACACATCCAGGATCAGTAGAATCAGGTCCGCGTTTCGGGCGACTGAGAGAACTCTCTTCCCCTTGCCCTTCCCCGTAGCCGCGCCACTGATGACTCCCGGTAGGTCCAGAACTTGGATATCCGCCCCATTAAGCCGCATTATTCCCGGGACAACGGTGAGCGTTGTGAAAGCGTAGGCCGCAACCTTCGACTTGGCATTTGTCAGCTTGTTCAGAATAGTTGACTTACCGACACTGGGGAGTCCGATGAGGACGACTGTGGCGTCCCCGCCCTTCCGAACTTCAAAGCCGGGTCCTCCGCCCTTGGACGTTGACTTTTCTAGGTCTGCCCGGAGCTTAGCCAGTTTTGCCTTGAGGAGTCCGATGTGGTGTTCAGTATGCTTATGGTACTGGGTCTTCTTCATCTCCTCCTCGATTTCCTTTATTTTCTCCGGAAGACCCAACCATCAGCACCGTTGCTTGCCTAGCCGATTCCGTGTGACCTTGTAAACTTCTCGTTGCGAAGGCTTGCGCTCGCTGTCGCGGTCAGCCTAGGTGGTGGTATGTTACGTCTCTGTGCGGTTGTAGCTTGACAGTTCGCAGAGCTTCTCGTAACGCAATACGATCTCCAGGTTATCTGTCCAAATGCTGCCCGTCCAGCCAGATTCCAGATTCTTGTACACGTAGTGCTTAGCTGACGCGAACTGGCCCGTGGGCACCGAGATCGTCTCGTCCCCTAGCCTCTTGTACCTTTGCCGGAGCATTCTAGTCTGGAGACTATTCTGTAGCGAAATGGGGAAGATGTAGACCGCTTCAATCTCCCGCGATGCACCGCGCCTCAAACGTAGCCTGTGAAAGGTGATGGTGTTGAAGACCGGCGAGAGATAATCGAACTCCGTGGACTCTGAGATGGGAATCGAGTGGTGTTCCACGCTTCTAGCTCGCTTGACCATAACCTCAAAATTGCCATTCTTCACCTG
>CAYIBO010000080.1:0-5016 GCA_964361545.1 uncultured Candidatus Bathyarchaeia archaeon | reverse complement strand
GGGCCGATTTCCGTTCGACAGCATATTCCCTGACTACGTAGTCGGCAACGTCAAGTAGACGGTATTCGACCATGGCGCCTAAGGCTCGGAGTTCCTCCGGGACCCCCGAGGGCTTCTCTCTCTCGTCCGCTATGACCCTCACTTGTATTCGCCTCAAGGAAGGAATGGTTCAATCTCACAAAAGGCTATGCGATAAAGGGGTCGCTGCCCAAAGGCTCATCCGCTGGGCTCTTTCGGTCGGTGGTACGCCCCGGTCTAATCACTGGTTTGAGGGACGCGTGCGACTGACCATGAGCGGTAAGCAGACGGGTCGATTGATGGGAAAAATATTCCGAGAGTGTTATTGCTAGTGACTCAGAGGGCAGAATGAAAAGCTAAACAAGTATCCCAGTGCACAGCAATTATCGTCTGGGTGCAGGCGTGCTGTAATGGCTGTTCAATCGGACGCGGTTCTGCAAGCAATCATAGCCGTCAGCATACTCCTGCTAGGCGCCAAACTCCTCGCTGAACTCTTTGCCCGTTTCCATCTTCCGGTCATTTTGGGTGAGCTAGGTGCCGGCATCGTCCTAGGACCTCTCTACTTCGCTGGACTGGTGCAGATTCAGCCCAGCATCATCCAGGTGAACGATGTGGTCTTGGCGTTCGCAGAGATCGGTGCGATCGTAATCCTTTTTGTCGCCGGGTTGGAGATGCCGTTTCGCGAGTTCGTTAGGGGCGGAACCGCATCCTTCACTACCGGGACTCTAGGTGTCCTATTGCCTTTTTTTGGCGGGTTTCTTCTTTTCACACTACTTGGTTTTGACGCTCCTGCCAGCCTGATGGTTGCGGCCGCGCTTACGGCGACCAGCATCGCAATCTCCATCCAGACCCTCCGTGAAGTAGGGCGGTTGAAGAGTCCCGAAGGGAAGTTGGTGATTGGCGCAGCCGTCGTAGACGATGTCTTGGCAATCGCCGTACTCAGCGTTGTAATCTCGCTCATTACGGGCGGCCGGACTTCAATAGACCCTCTCGGAACTGTTTTCGTTGTCGGTGGCGTCCTTCTGCTCTTTGCTCTGCTCTTGATAGTCTCGGTGATAATCGCGCCCCGTCTGAGCGAAGCGAAGGTGTGGCGGACACCCGGTAGCATAGAGGCCGTGGTGACCGCATTGTTTTTTGGAATGGCCGCCGTTGCTGGGGCAATTGGTCTTTCCCCTATTGTCGGGGCATTCGCAGTTGGGATGGCTCTAGCGGGGGCGAACGTGGCGCAGAGGATGCGTGACTATGTGGAGAAGTTGGAGTTCATCTTCCGACCGCTCTTCTTCGCGGTAATAGGTGCACAGGTGAACCTGGCAGGAATTACCCCGGAAATGGCAATCATCGGTGTGGCGCTGATCCTGGTTGCCATCGTCACCAAACTCGTCGGTTGCGGCCTGCCGGCGGCCTTCTTCCTCAAGAGTCGTGCAGGAGGTCGTATTGTAGGGATAGCCATGGTCTCGCGGGGAGAGGTGGGGCTCATCGTCGCGGGTCTGGCTACAGCATCCGGCGCGATTACATCCAACATCTATGCCGTGGTTGTCCTGATGGTGGTCGCAACAACCATCCTGACTCCATTGTGGCTAAAGCGGGTTGTATCAAAGCCAGTTAGCATTGAGAGTCTCGTTACTGCTGAGGCCAGCGAGCCGGTCAGAACCGATGCTCCCTCAGGACCGAGTTAGGGCATTTGTTGGTGCGGCCGCCGAGCGTCAAACCATAGGTTCAAACCGCTCGCCCAGAGGGGTTAGGGCCCTGTTGGGGCAGGTTCAGTCTTCGGCAGTAGCATGAATTTTCGATATTGTTCTATGGGATGCGGAAGGTCCTGTTGCCTTAAGCTTCCTTCACTAGCTCTGCCTTTTGGGCGGCTTTCGGTTCGAGCGTCGTCTGAAGCTGAGCTTTTGATATCTTTAGGGTGATGGCGTCTCCCACTCCCTGAACATCCTCAATCTTTACCTGAATTTGTGTGCTCTTCAGGAGCTTCTTCATGCCAAATTCCTCAGCCACATTCCTGGCCAATTCCACTTCAAGAGCCTTGACCTGCCAAGTACCAGTATCAAGAACCACATCCGTGACCCTTCCTATCTTCCATCCTTCAGTCCCGATGACCTCCTTCCCGTTCAGTTCCCGGGCATTCATCGTCATTCTTACTTGGAAATCTGCGTTCCGCACCTATAAGTTTCTTGCCGGATACGGCGACCGATCGAGTTAGTACGAAATCTGGCTGTTTGGGTCCCCCTAACTCTTCAGTTCCACTCGAATATTATACCGCGACGCGGGATGGTCGAACGAATAGCCTTGGCTTCGGGTTCTGGGGATATAGAGGATCTACAGCGGCGCCTCAGGGAGCTAGGTGACTCGGCAACAGAAGAACTGCGGGGGCACATCAAACAGTTCGTGAAGGATTCGAAGACCGAGTTCGGGCTCTACGAACAGATTCGGGACCAGTTCATCAACTCTCCAGACGAGGACATAAGGAAGTTCGTAGGCCTGATCCAGCGGCCGTTCTATGCAAGCTCCTCATTACTCAACTTCGCCGTCTCCATCTTCCAGCTGATAATTTCCGCTTTTCTACTGGTAATTGGAATATCGGTGATATCTCCCTCGGTCCTCAACATCAGCATCACAGACATAATACAACAGTTCGCGTCCCTAACACAGTCCCCAACCAGCACAACCTACGTCCTCGAAGGAATGCTCTTCATCACCGGAATCGCATTCATAGCTGACGCCTTCAACCACCTCCGGTCAGCCGCCTTCTATCTACGAATCGCCGGCATCGAGATTCAGGAGCCTGCGGCGAAACAATGAGCCAGAGGTCCTGGCTCAAAGACATAGCAACATCCATCAGATTCGTCTCCCTATTGTTCGGCGCCGCCCTAATCCTCCTAAGCGTGGTGCTGATGCTCTCGATACTGGAGACGAGGGCCGAGAGCGAATCTCTCCAGTTCCTACTCTTCTACGAGCTGATCATAGCTCTTAGCATCCTTGCGGGCGGAGTGACCCTAGTGCACAACATAGCCCGACGCGTAAGGATACGCGTACCTTCAGGATCATTCTTTAGGCTTCCTAAGATTCGTTGGCACTCAGGCCACGGTTACGGCTTCACTACCGCCCTCGCCATCGGACTAGGAGCCACACTCGGCTCACCACTGTTCATCCTAATCCCTCTGAACGTACTCCAGTATGGAGTCATCAGCATAGCCTCTCTCCTACTAGCGGCCGCGATATCATTCTCCATCGCCCGTCTATACGCCCGCATGTTTAGAGAGTGGAACGAGAAGGGCAAGGACTGCACAGACGGCCCCTCCTTCACAAAGAACGCATGCGGGAGGGTGAGCCTGCGATACTTCATCGCCAGGTTCGGTATGTGGATCGGCAACACCGCCCTCGCAGCATATTCTCTGATAATCTCCGCAAACTACGCAAGATTCGGCTTCTTCAACACCCTACGGTCCCTCGTCAGCCTAGGAATACTAGAAAACGTCGTTACGGGTCTTATCATCGCTCTCCTTGCGGCGTGGTTCCTAGTCAATGCCTTCTTTGAGAAGCGTTACGCCCGAACCATAGCAGTTGCCCAGATTGCTCTGACGGTCATTCTTTGCGGAATCCTTATCTTCGAAACGGCCCTTCTCGCGGGAACGGGAAACCGGCCCATCGACTCTCTTCTAACACCTTCCTCTATAGACGCCTCTGGCCTGGTATTTGCCCTGATAACTAACACCGCCTTCCTCTTCCTTCTCTTCTTCGGCTTCCAGGAAATTCAGGCCCTCTCATCAGACCTAGCCCCAAAATCCAGTGTCCCAGGGCTCGCTTTTCTAAGCCGCTTCAAAGATATGGACAGGGTGAGATTCGCCAAGTATGCTATGTTGGGCTCGGTAACCATCGCAACAATCATCAACATCGCATACGCAGTTGGGGTCTACATAGCCTCCCCCGACCCCAACAGCGTTGCACAGGCCAGCATCCCAGCGGTCTACATTTCTCGGACAATGTTTGGACCCTGGAACGGCCTCCTTATAGCGTTCGCGTTCATCATAGCATCCCTCACCACCTTTGTCCCAGCCTATCTGGCGTCATCCAGGCATCTGCAATGGCTAAGTTCCGATGGGTTCTTCCCTCGGGTCGTAGGCAAGAGCGCCTGGCTCTTCTCCCTCCTATTCATAGTGGTCCTTTCCCTGTTCAATGCAGGTTTTCTCGTGAGAATCATAGATTTCGGGGTACTGGTGGCACTGGCATTCGTGAGTTTCTCTGCCGTATGGTCCAGAAGGCCCTCTTTCTGGCCCCCAGTTCGCCGTGACCTTCTACCAATACTGACAGGGATGAGCTGCCTAGCCGGAGCAGGTGCCCTCTACTTCTTGGACCCCAGCGTCGTATTGTTCGGGGTCATTCTCATACTGACTGGCTATCTAATATTCGACATCTTCGAACTGGGATCTTACGGGTCCCAATTCTTCCTCGCCGTACTGTATGTGGTCCTGTTTGGAGTGACAAGCGTACTGGCACGTTCGGGAACCCTCACGGAATCCTTACCTGCACGCGTATCCATCCGCTTGATCCAGAACACCTTGCAAGCAGCCACAGTCGTCCTCGGGATTAATCTAGTCCTGGGCACTCGACTCCACGACCGGCTTAGCATCCCAGTCAAACATGCAATTTTCGCAGCCAAGTCCCTCCCGGTCTCAGCCTTCACTCGGCTTCAACGGTTTCGAAGAAGGTCCGAACTAGACCGGGCTGTTGACCGATGGATGAAGCTAATGAGTGAAAGCGAGAGGATTGCGGCCAGGGACCCCCAGAACTTCGAGCTCGTAAAACGACATCTTGAACACCAGCTAGCTCAACTCCGAAAGGACGAGACTCTTTGACAGGTGCGTTCCCAGACAAGACAGAATCAGCAATGACAAAGAATCGGTTCTTCAGGCTCCATTGTCCAGTCGCTTAAGGGTGCTGCTGGGATTCGAACAAAGGCTGGCCACCCATTTGTAGGTTTTGACCCGCGTTCTACAA
>CAYIBO010000079.1:2909-5157 GCA_964361545.1 uncultured Candidatus Bathyarchaeia archaeon | reverse complement strand
GGAGAAGTGATGGGTGTGGCGGGGAAACCCCATCCGCCTGTGGTCCCGTATAGCGTATAGGCTACCGGGCTTGCACGGACAGAGGCTATGGGACCAAGGGCCAAAGCTATGCTTGATACGAGCAGTAGCATCAGAAATGCTCTACTAGCCTTGTTACTCAAGCTTCTTCCAGCGATGTTTGGAAGATGGGATACATAAGTCCCAGAGACAATTATCAGAGCTGATTATCAAAAATGATAATTGAGCTTGTGACCGTCGACCAATGATCAATTATGTGGGAAAGACCCCAGGGAGCTCGACTGCGGTCTGGCACTGGGCGAAACGGAGACTAGGCTCGCGAAGCTGTCGAGAAGAATAGAAGGGTGGAGCCCTCTCAGGGGCCCTTTCGTTTCGTCACTCAACTATTATCGTGCCCGTCATGTAGGGGTGTGGGTCGCAGTGGTAGACGAAATTCCCTGGAGCGTTGAAGGTATAGCTGAAGCTCTGCATGTGGTTGAGAAGCGTAGATTCGAAAAGTCCAGTGGGCGCTTCGTGCGTTCCTGACTCTACACTATGAGCTACTGTGTCCATATTGATCCAAGTCACAGTGGTGCCAACCCCTACTTTGAGAGTTTGCGGCTTGAAACTATAGTTGCTTATTACTACAGTATTGGCCGTAGAATAGTTTCCGGGTTCCGGCCCGGATCCTTGGCAGTGAGCGCTCATTCCACCCATCATACCGCCCATGCCACCCATGTGACCGCCGCCGGTCATGTCCATGCCTCCATTGTTGGACATCATCTGTCCATACCCGCCCTGTCCGGATGTCCCGAACATCATCTGAGCATATGATACCGCAACGAACGTACCGAGAAGCAACGCCACGACACCAACGGAGACCACAGCTAGTCTTGTTCTCTGTTCCATTCTCTCACTCACCTCCCCGCTACCATTCGCCAATACTATACACTCAAGTCCAAGTTTACCCTTACGCCTCAGAAGGGCGCTAAATCAAGCGAGAAATGGCTGGAAACCGTTTCCAGCAGCTTCGAGGTGTTCGGTCGCAGAGGAAATGGTCCCTATTAGCGGTTTGAGCTCATTTCGGCCTCAGACAGTCTACCATTTTCCAGAGGTCGGGATAGAGCAGCGACCTAGTTAGAGGCGACCTGTTGGACGCGTTCAATCAACCGGGGGTTTACCTTGCACCAGTAGGTCCACTTGTGCCGTTCGCGCACGACTATTCCTCTTGTTTCAAGGCTGTGTATCACCTTGCTCACTGTAGCCTTAGAGTAGTCTGTCATCCTGGGAAGCTCGCTCTGGAGTATCTCACCGCCAGCCTTTGCCAGCTCGTCCATTACGCGTCTCTCATCATCCATCAGCGTCGGTGCGAGGGAGAGCACGACTTTCCCGACGGTCTCATTGCTAGGCCCAGAGTATTTTCCCCGAATAGTTGCATTAGGGGCGGCGAGTGCGGGCTGGGTTTGCGTATAAGAGTAGGTAGCTGCCTGAATTGGGCTGGGCTGCCTTTCGTTTCGTAGAACAAGGACGACAACCAGAAGAATGCCCGCGACCACGGCTACGGCCGGAATGACCATCACCAACCACATCGAGCCCCAGTCCCAGCCTGATGGCATCATCCCTCCAGGCATCATCTGAAGGACCGTCAACAGAGTCATCGTCTCCCCGGAACAATCCGTCTCTTTCTGTTTGATAAAGGGGTAATCCCTAACCCGTGCATAGTCTCATGCCTCGTATTTAGCGATCCAGACAGGACTGCGTTCATCCAGAGGAGTCTGGTTCGCGAGAACATAGGAGTAATCCCGAATTCTCGCTATTAACATGCGAGCTTTTGAAGCTAGCATTAGGAGCTTTAGATTCCTCTGCGTCTACCGCCGACAAAGGGATAGGCAAGTAGGCCGATTACCCCTGCAGCGATTGCACCCACTAGGTACGGGTAGTAGAGGAGGGAACTCGATGAGGGGGGCCGGATTACATTGACTGTCACACTGGCCACGTTATCCGTCAAGGAGGTCTCTCCAGGGAGATTATCCAAGGACACTGTAAGGGTGTAGTTTCCTGGGGATAGTCCGGCAGTGCTCCATTCAAAGGTCTCCGTGAAACCGGACCCTGGATTAAGAGATGTGATCCTTTTGACTGCGATTGCCTTGGAGTTGTGGTAGAGGGTGAGATTGAAACTCTCCGAGACGCTTCCTTTGTTTGTAACCGTCACTTTGACTGCGACGGTCACCCCGGGAGGAATATGGCTCGG
>CAYIBO010000079.1:0-2899 GCA_964361545.1 uncultured Candidatus Bathyarchaeia archaeon | reverse complement strand
ATATGGCTTGGGGCAGAATCAACTGTCACGATGGCACAGTCGCGGACAGCAGGGTCCACCGTCACCTCTACTGTCTTCGTATCCGACATAGGAGGATCTCCATTATCGGTTGCTGCGAAACTGACCGTATAGGTCCCGGCCTGACCAGTTTCGGGGGTCCAAGAGAAGATTCTCGTTGGCGGGTCGAAGGTTGCTCCAGGAGGTAGACTAGAGGCTGAAAAGGTCATGATGTTGATTGGCAGGTCAGCATCCGTTGCGTCTACCGTGAAGGTCACAAGAGAGCCCTCGCGGGCTGTCTGAGGGTCTGGCACCGTTAGTACTGGAGGCTTGTTGGTTTCGTTCACCGTTATGGTTACGACAATTGAATCTGTGAGGGAACCGTCAGAGACGATTACACTCACGAAGTAGCTGGCGGGTCCCTGAGCTTCCGTAGGGGTCCAAGAGAACAAGCCGTCCGGCGTCATGGATGCACCAGTTGGCACGGTCGGTCCCAAGCTGAAGGTGAGAGTTTGAGTAGGGATGTCAGGGTCTGTCGCGCTGGCGGAGAAGGTTAGGGGCGTTTCCTCGTTGATAGTGTGAGCACTTGGGACTGCTAAGACTGGGAGGTTGTTGGCCTCATTCACAGTTATGACGATGGTTTCCGAGTCTGAGGCGGGTGGGGATCCATTGTCGGTTACGATGACTGTAACCAAGTATGTGTTCGGCCCCTGAGCCTCTGTCGGCGTCCAGGTGAAGACACCAGTGAGAGGATCTATGTTTGCGCCTGGCGGCGCACCGGCACCTAAGGAAAATGTGAGAGTTTGTCCGATATCAGGGTCCGTGGCAGTTGCTGTAAAGGTCAGCATAGCTTCTTCGTCGACTGTCTGTGGGCCAATAGAGTTGAGGACGGGCGGTGCGCTTCCGGCCGATGTGACAGTTATGGAGATTGTTCGCGTATCGGAAAGCGCGGGTGTTCCATTGTCGGTTGCTGTGAAGGGCACAGTGTAAGTCCCTGCCTGTCCCGACGTGGGAGTCCAGGAAAAAGTACTGGTTGCAGAGCCCGTTCCCGTAGCTGTCGGGAAGTTAGCCCCGGCAGGGAGACCTGTAGAGCTGAATGTCAAGCCGTTAGCAGGAATATCAGGGTCCGATGAACTTACGGGGAATGTCAACATGTTCCCTACGTTGACGGACTGATCTCCTGGAACTACCAGAACTGGTGCCTTGTTGGTCTCGTAAACAGTTGCGGTGATTGTCTCTGAATCCGTCAGGGAACCGTCGGAGACTATTACCGTCACACTGAAGACGCCCGGGCCCTGATTCTCCAAGGGTGTCCACGTAAACACTCCCCCAGAAGTTATGGAGGAACCTACGGGAGCACCCGCCCCTAGAGAGAATGTGAGGGTCTGAGCCACATCTGGGTCTGTGGCTGTGGCCGTGAAGGTGAGTAGGTTCTCCTCGTTGACGGTCCTAGGGCCAATAAGGTCTAGGACGGGTGGGTTGTTAACTACTACTAGGAAGCTGCCGAACTGCCTGTTCACGTGGTAGTCGCAGTAATATGTGTAGGTTCCTGGAGTCGTTGTTGCGGCGAAATCATACGTTATGGGTGTGGTGGAGGATCTGAAGTCGGGGGAGATAGGTTCACCAGTGTCAGGGAGACCATTTCCGTTGTAGTCGACGTAGAAATTGTGGCGGACACCATCCGTCGAGTACAATGTTATGGAAACTGTCTCCCCGGTTGCTGCGGTTAGGTCCGGTCCCGGGGAGGTAACAGACGTAGAACTGAAACCCCAGCCTTGGGTAGTCCCGTATAGCGTGTACGAAACGGGGCTTGCTGAGACCGGGAGGACATTTCCAGACCCAGCTAGAAGCGGGGTTAGAAGGTTAGCTGAAAGGATTACAAGAACAGCGAGTCTTTTTGCCTGGTCGTTCAATCCGAACATCTGTGAGTTGTCTCTATTCCCCAGACGGAAAGAGCTTGGCAAGCAGAAACGCTTCAATGAACGCTAGCAGGGGAAGGGCCAATAAGGACGAACTGGGAATGAGGATCGTCAGGGCCAGAAAGTCCGCATATCCCAGAGCTATCATTCCTAAGCCAGTGATAACGGCCCTAGGATAGTCAAAGGGTCGAAGAGCTTGAGCCTGACGGTCACGATAACCTCCAAGACTAGTGCTCGACAGTCTAAGGATTCCTTCTGAATTCTCTTCTCCTTGACCTGCGTTCCGTATACCGAGTAGCTGTCTGACTACGTACAGATATGTTGTCCAGACGGACCCAACTATCAGTACAACCACTCCTACCCAGAGAAGACCTGCAAGGGCCGGGACCCCTACTGTACTAAAGTCGAAGATGGGATTCTGGCCCCACACGAATGGAAAAGTGTAGTCATTCTCTTGCGGCACGACATAGTGGATGAATGCCTCAGAACTGCTTGGCATATAGATGCCTGAGCCGAGAAAGTGGGCCATGAAGGTAATGTGCCCGTCAAGTGGTGGAGAATAGGTAATGTTCGCTTTACCGGCATTGTTCGATGCGTCAGCCCCTATTTCGGCAAAACCCCACGTGGATTCCCGGAAGAAGTGGACTAGGACACCAGGCACGGGAGAACTGTTCTCATCATAGATCTGGGCTACGAGCACGACTATGGGTCTCGAGTGTGCTACAACCTCCCCGGTAAGGGTAAGGTTTGTCTTGACCTGAGCTCCTCCACCGTATGGACTCACATCCAAGACGCTGGCCTGGAGTTTGGCATGGCCAGCGCAACCACCAATAATGCATTCTATGGTTGAAGGGCCGACGATGTTGGCGGCAAAGCTGAGAACTTTCTCTGGAGTGTTCTCGTCTAGGGTTCCGGTGCAGAGGTTGTATCCTTGAATACAGATTTCGTGGGGATTGTTTGAGCCGAAGCTGGTATCATTATAG
>CAYIBO010000078.1:0-5159 GCA_964361545.1 uncultured Candidatus Bathyarchaeia archaeon | reverse complement strand
CGGTTCATCCCGCAGAAGTCCCGGAGGGCGGTTGCGCGATACTCTGTGGCAGGCATCCTCATCGCCCTAGGAGCTGGCATGGTCATACCGCTGATGCCTGGATGGTCCTTGCTAAGGTTCGGTGTCACGGACGATGTCAGCGACACCATACTTGGTGGTGTGAATAGTCTAGTGATGGGCTTCGCAAACCTTGCTACGCCAAGGCTTGCCAGGAGGTTCGGAACGGTCAAGACCATCGTGCTAACACAGGCGTCCTCGACTATTTTCCTATTTTCCATACCTTTCTCCCCGAACTTTCCCATCGCCTCGTCATTATTCGTGGTTCGGAGCACACTAATGATGATGTCAATGCCTACAGAGCAGTCATTGTTGATGGGGCTGGTTGCGGAAGATGAGAGGTCCACCGCGTCCGCAATAACCGCTGCTCTATGGAGGCTGCCTAATTCTTTCAGCACCGCCGTGGGGGCCTACCTGATGGGTCTAGGAGGCTTCTACCTATCGGCTCCGTTCTTCCTATGTGCTGCGCTCTATCTCTGCTCGATAAGCTACTTCTGGTTCGCCTTCAAAGACGTCCGACTGCCCGAGGAGAAGGTCATAGCTCCCATCGCGGTCTCGTAGCCTCGCTAAGGCTGACTCGTTCACGCACCTGTGAGAACGTCAATTATGCAAGAACAGTTTTTCGAACGGCAACTCTATTCTGTGGGCACCTAGGTTGATTACCGGTCGTATTCGACATGGCCGCGTTTCCTGAGGATTTTACGCCGGACCTGCGGCGGCTGAAGAGCTGGCCACAGATGGAGGACAGCCCCTGGAGACAGCCCTACCTGGCAGATCTAACGTATGGTGAGCTGCACCGGCTCGTCGACGAGTTCGTCACAGGCCACGGGCTAAGGGTTCTTGACGTCGGATGTGGGACCGGTTTCATGAGCTTGGAACTAGCACGGGAAGGGCATCATGTGCTGGGTCTGGACTCTGACCAGGAGATAATCAACATTGCAGTCAGGACAATGAACTCCGACCCTTCAAAGTCCGAACGAGGCTTTCTCGAGTACGAGCGCGCAGATTTCACTGCCTGGGAGGGTCCGGAAAGGGGCTATGACCTTGTTATTGTCAGCAGGGCATTGCATCATACTCCTCAGCCGGAGAAGGCCCTCAACAAGGCCCACAAGCTCTTACGAGAAACAGGGAGGCTTGTCTGCATAGACTTTGCCTACGACCAGTTCGACCAGCAAACCGGAACGTGGCTCTATCATATGCGAAAGGCCTTGGAACAGGCCGGCTGGTACAAAGCAGAAGGCAGACTTCCGGATGACATCAATGCTGCAACTCGCTGGATTCTCGAAGAATGGTTCGAGGAATACGAGAAGAAGAGAAGCTTCAACCGTTTTGAAGAGATGCGAAAGCCACTCTACCGATTGTTCCAGGAAGAACACTTCTCATGGAAGCCATACCTCTACTGGGAAATAATCCGGCATATGCGCGTCCCTTCCGACGAGGTCGAACTCGAAATGGCACGTACAATCAGCTCCATGGAAAGGACGCTAATTGAGACTCAACAGATCAAGCCTGTACTGTTCTGTTTCGTAGGTACCAAGAAATGACAGAAGCCGGCTCACCTGACTTTCCGCCCCACTCGGTGAAAAACAGCCCGGAAAGATGCACATCTGCACAAAAACCCCTAGAAAACTGCGAATCCACGAAGGCCCGACTATATGAAGAGGGGGTAGGGGTACCCGCCCAAAGCCAGAGAAAAACAAAGAAACGAGGGACGCCTTAGGGCAGTATTCCGCCTATTCTTGCTAGTGTGAATAGACCGGGCTTCTTCTCGAAGACCCCTGCACTCAGTCCGAGTGCCCGCTTCAACAGTTTCTGGTTCTTCTGGAGCTTTCGCAAAGCCCTTCTGTTCAACCATCGTACCAGCCAATGCTGGCTCAGCGCGTAAGTCGCAGCATAATGGGCGTGGTGCCCGATCACTTCCGCATACAATTCCCGTTTCGACTGGTAGTCCCCCAAGGCTTTTGCGGAAAAATCGCCCGTCTTAACACAGTTCTCTATGACCTCAGCTAACACCAACGCGTCCTGCAATGACAGGTTCAGTCCCTGGCCCGAGTGTGGATGAAAAGTATGTGCTGAATCTCCCAGCAGTGCAACCCCATTGTCAACCCATCTCTGGACGCGTATCCGGCTGGGCATGAAATAGGCGAACCTAGCCCAGGCCTCGACACTTCGCAACGCATCTTCCATCTCAGGAGCAGCCTCCGTCACTTCAGCCTTGAACTGGCCGAGCCCTAGCTGTTTCACCTCCTCGAAGCTTCTGGGACCCACACAATGGTGGAGGTACGTGGCCGGACCCATGGGCATCATCCCCAGCATCTTCCCGGGATGTTGGTACTGGCGGGCTCGTCCCTCCAATCCTTCCACAGGCCCAACAAGCCCGACGAGGAACGCGTCCGAATACTTGTGAACCTCCGTCTTCGAGCCTATCGCACTTCTCACGCGTGACTGAGGTCCGTCCGCGCCCACAACGACAGAGGCTGTAATCTGGTCCTTTTCACCATCCGTTTCAAACGTCACGCCCTCCACACGTCCATCATTCCTGACAAGGTCTTGGAATCTTGCTCCCCGGACAAACTCGGCACCTGTCTTCTCCACCATGTACCTGAGGAGTACGTCCAACTCGGACGAGTTGACCGTCAGAAGATAATTGTGAGGATGATCTAGGAGACCATAGTCTGCCTCTAGGAGCAGTTCTCCATCCCAGCTTCGAATCTCAAAGACATTGGCTTGGGACCCGGTCTTGCGGACCTTGTCTAGGACCCCTAGCTTGTCGAGGGCCTCCATTCCGTTGGGCTGGAGGGTCAAGCCTCTTGGAGTAGTATCGACTCTTCTCCGGCCGTCCAGCAGAATGCTCGAAATTTTCCGTTCCTGAAGGGCAACGGCCAGGGCAAGACCTGCTATTCCAGCTCCGATGATCACCACGTCAGCGCTCCGACCCATTCTCTTTGCCCCAGTAGTCCCCGTGAGCCCCTTCAGAATCATCTTAAAATCATGCCTAGCCCCTCCCCCGTAAGGGAAGGTTTCTTGGCCAGGATACACGGCAAGGGCCCCGCGGAAATCGCCCTATACGACCCCGGAACATCCGTCGCACCTCACGTATACGACAAGGACCGCCGTTACGCGGTGGTGGTGGTGGACATGCTGAACGATTTCGTCTACGGTAAAATCAAATGCGAACGCGCTATCCCCATGATTCCACGAACCGGGGAAATAGCAGACGCGGCTAGGAGCGCGGGTATTCCAGTCTTGTATGCTAACGATTCGCATATGCGTCGGGATTTCGAAATCTACCGTTGGGGCGAGCATGCCATGCGGGGAACCAGAGGTGCTAGGGTGATTAAGGAGCTCAAGCCCCGGAAAAAGGACACGCAGATTCCCAAGACAACCTACAGTAGCTTCTTCAACACTCGACTGGAAAGGGAATTGAAAAGGACCCACGATGGAAAAGGGGCCAACACTCTGATACTATCAGGGCTTCATACTGACTGTTGCGTCCGGCATACCTGCGCAGACGCATTCTTCAGAGGATACGAGACAATCGTGGCAGAGGATGCGGTGAACTCTTTCACCGAACTACAATACAAGACCGGGTTACAATATGTCAAGTTCTGGTATCTGGCAGACATTCTGCCCACGAAGAAGATCGTGAAGCTGTTCTAGGAAGGGTCAGGGTCGAAGAGGCCCACCCGGGTCATCATAGACCAGGACGGCGGCATAGACGACGCCCTAGCCCTGATACTCGCACTGCGGTCATCAGAGCTAGAAGTTGCGGGAATAACCGCGGTCTCGGGAAATGTCTCAGTTGAACAAGCAGCCACCAACGCCCTGCGGGTCCTAGAACTACTCGAAAAGAAGCACGTCTGGGTTGCAAAGGGTCTCGCCAACCCACTGATCCGAAACCCACTTCGGGCCACGGACTTTCACGGCAGGGACGGACTCGGAGATTCGAATTTGCCGTTGCCAAGAACGAAAATCCATGACAAGAACGCGCTCGACCTAATTCCGGAGGAACTCGCATCTTCCAAAAGGCACGGACTAACCATGATAGTCACCGGGCCCCTTACCAACATCGCCGCTCTCCTCACAAAGGACCCTGATTCGGCCAAGAGCATTGAGGATCTCGTCATAATGGGAGGAGCCTACGGGCTAACCGAATACGGCTACGGCAACGAGACGCCCGTGGCAGAGTTCAACATCTACTCGGATCCCGAAGCGGCGAAAATCGTCTTCGAATCAGGAGTGCCATTGAGGGCGGTTGGGCTTGACGTGACGATGGCTCCAGAGGCGCACTTGACGCAGAGAGACTATGCGAAAGTCAAGAGTGGAAAGACGAAGCTGTCAGCCTTCGCTTCAAGAATTCTTGCGAAGACCATGAGAAGATGGGACAGGTTTGCCCTTCACGACCCCATGGCGGTCGCAGTTGGGGTTAGGCCTTCGCTCTTCATGTTCGAGGAATACCGCGTCCTCTTGGAAACGAGGGGAGAGCACACCACGGGAATGACGCTCGCGGACAAACGCGACTGGCTTCCAAAAGAGAAACGCTCGAGGCAAAATGTAATGGTCTGCACGAAGGCCCGTTATGGAGATTTCAAGAAACTGTTTCTATCCCGTCTTTTGAAGCCGTAAGCCCATTTCCTGCGAAACACTGGGTTTGACAGGAATCTGACAATTTTTCTGGGCAGTGTTAGGCCTTTTAAACTCAATATTTCGCAATAAATCGACTCTATGGGACGAGAAATCAACCACGTCGAACTATCGACCAAGAACCTGATGGAGACAAAGAGGTTCTACTCCAGGCTCTTCCGCTGGGCCTTCCAAATGTACGGCGACGACTACATGATGTTCACAACTTCCAAGAAAGGCGTCGGCGGGGGCTTCCAACTGTCCAAAAAGGTCACCCCGGGAACCACAAGGTTCTACGTGACTGTGGACAGCATACCCAAGACCCAGCAGAAAGCGGCCAGCCTAGGCGGAAAAATAGGTCAAAGGAAGAAGGCTATCGGTGGCGGCCATGGATACTGGGGAACTATCAAGGACCCCCACGGAAACCTCATAGGCGTCTGGAGCAAAAAGTAGAACCAAACTTCAAACGGAACGCTTTA
>CAYIBO010000077.1:0-5175 GCA_964361545.1 uncultured Candidatus Bathyarchaeia archaeon | reverse complement strand
CGTCGGTAGACTCCCTCTTTATGATGGGCAGAAACTTCACGAACTTGTCATCCCCCGCCTTCTTGTCATGAACGGCAAGAGAAGCCATCAGAACGAACCCTGCCCGTTTGACGAATTCCTCTCTCTTCCCACTCCACTCTACTGCCTTCTGATAGGCAAACCGGGTCTTGTCGAAAAGGCTACCGCATACCTGATCGCAGACGTCCCAGGAATCAAAGTCTCTGACCCAGTCCTCCATCTGCCTCTCCGTTACCTGTTCTGGATCATCCACCACGCCTGCGAGTATTCGTGTCTCGTGGATGCCTGAGGCCCATAGCTCCTGAGCTAGGACGTGGTCCCGTCCCACATCCTTGGCAATTCTCCTAATGTTAGGAATCGACACTCCTAGAGTGTTCTTCGGGTTTATTCCAAACCTCTCCATGCCTTCTACTGCTTTCGGGTTGGACAGTGTTTTCAGCCTCCTCAGAACAGTCTCTAATGGGACCCGCTTGCTCGGGCTATTCCGTTTCAAATCGCGCTAATCCTGCAAAGGTCTTCCTATTCATTTGGTGAACTTATGAGTTGACAGACTGGAAGAGCGACGCTGACCGAAGACTTTTCAGTATCCAGGTCATCTCCTCTTTCCCGTAGGCCTACTTGGATTGCATCTTCTGTAGAATCATCGCTGGGCAGGAACATGCCATAGTCGTCTACGAAGACGAGCATTCTGTCGCCTTTCTAGACAAGTATCCCTTGAACCCCGGCCACACGTTGGTCCTGCCCAAGAAGCACTGCGTCTTCATGCATGAAATGCCTCCTGAAGAGGTGGGACGCCTCTTCGTCTCCGTGGCCAAAGTTATGAGGGGAGTTCGCAAAGCCTCCAAAGCTGACGGGATAAACATCGGCCAGTCCAACGGGCGAGCAGCCTCGCAGGAAGTGTTCCACATGCACGTTCACATCATACCAAGGTTCAACGACGACTCTTCGGGAGGTCTCACTTTTCCCGAGCGAAAACAGATGGGGATTGCAGACCGGGAGGTCATCGGGAAGCAGATCAAACAGGCGATAGAAGAAGAGAACTAGCTTCGGGCTTTGTTCTTATAATTCGTCCGGTACCATCTACACCTGTCATTCAATGGGCATATCGGACACTTTGGCCCGATGGGCTTGCAGACTAGCTGTCCGAACTTGACGAAGACATCGTTAAGGTCCAGCCAGTCCCGCTTGTCAACGATACGTGTCAGCTCCATTTCCGTGTCTTCAGGGGTCTTCGTGTTGACAACTCCGATTCTGTTGAATATTCTGTGAACATGGGTATCCACTGGAATCGCGGGCTTCCGGAACCCATAGACCAGGACGCAGTTGGCGGTCTTCCTCCCAACAGATGGAAGCTTCAACAGTTCCTCCATGCTCTCCGGTACTCTGCCATGGTGCTGGTCGAGTATGATTCCTGCAATCTCCCTAATCTTCCGCGCCTTTGTCTTGTAGAACCCCACCGGCTTGATGAGGCGGGAAACAGTCCGGACATCAGCCTTCGAAAGGCTAGCGGCGTCGGGAAACCTGGCGAAAAGCCGCGAAGAGGCAAGTGCTGTAACCCGGTCTTTGGTCCTCTGGGAGAGAACTGTTGCTATCAGGACTCTAAACGGATCCCCGTTAGTGGAGTCGCTGATCTCCTGTAAGGCTGTCGGGTCCTCCTTTCGGGCCCGGTCTACTGCGAGAGCCGCGTCCCCGATTACTCGATGGAGAGATTGAGGAGAACGTAGCTCAGTGACGGTTATCACTTAACTTCCCAGCTTCCGAACCATCGCTAGGTTTCCCTGGTCATCGCACCTGTCGTCAACAGGCGTTTCAAGGATTATTGGCAGCCCTCGTATTGTCTTGTGATGAAGGATCGCTTTGAACCCTTTTTCCCCAATATACCCCATCCCGATATGCTCGTGACGGTCCAGCCCAGACCCCAGACCACCCTTCGAATCATTCAGGTGAACAACTTTGACATTCTCGAACCCGATTATGTCATCAAACTTCGACAGAGTCTCCTCGACGCCCTTCTCCGTGTGAAGGTCAAAACCGGCTGCGTAGGCATGGGCTGTGTCTAAACATACACCGATCCGATCTTTCCGTTTAACGCCGTCCATAATCTCTCGGACATCTTGGAATGTTGAACCCATGCTGTTCCGCTGGCCCGCCATATTCTCTAGCAACACCTGGAGGTTTCCCCTAGCTTTCCTCAAGGCCAGGTTCAATGCGTCAGTGATCCGCTGCAGCCCAATGTTCCGGCCAAGGCCCAGATGGCTCCCGAGGTGTGTGACGATGTAGGGTATTCCCAGCTGTGCGCAGCGTTCCACTTCTGCAACAAGGGTCGCCACAGATTTCTCGTAAATCTCCTGTTCAGGACATGACAGGTTGGGTAGGTATGGCATGTGGTCTATGGGTGGACCAATCTTGGCCTGTTTTAGTTTCGTTTTGAAGTTCTTGACTTCTTCCAGTTCGAATGCGGTGTACTTCCAGCCTCTCGGGTTTCGGGTGAAAATTTGGAAGGTGTCGTAGCCTGAGTCCCTGGCCCTGTCAACGGCCTGGTCGATGGACCCGGATATTGAGACGTGGAACCCGACCTTCACGAGCCTCGACCAAACTACGCGTGTCTGGCTGATGGCTTACGCTATAGCTTAATCGGTAAAGAAGCGTTTGATGATCGCTCTCTAGGCTTCGATGAGGGTTTCTGTGCCCCTGACACCTGGTAACGCGTTGATCTTTGCTGCTAGCTGGATGAGGCTATTACGGTCCTGTGCTCTGGCCAGAACGGCCATGTCGTAGCGTCCGAATACGAAGAAAGCTTCCTTGACCTCCTTGAACTTCTTCGCTGCGTCAAGAGTGGCTTGATGCTTTCCTACGGTCAATCGGACGAGCATGCACGAGTTTGCCATGTCTCAGTCTCTCCTAGAATCCGACCAGGGTCTCCGTGGCCTTGACTCCGTTGGTGCTGCTGACCTTGAAGGCGAGTTGTCCGAGCTGTTTCAGGTCCATGTCTTCGGGGACGACGACTTCGTCCCATCGTCCCAGGGTTGCGTATGTTCGCTTGACGCCTTTGAGTCGTTTGAGACGTTTTGGAACTGCTTTCGCTTCACCGGGCTTGGTCGTTACTAGAATTACGGCTTTGACCAATCTTCTTCGGGCTTCGAAAGAGTGTCCACTGCGTATTTAACATAAGGGGCGGGTGTGGAGTAGCGTATCTTCCGTGGTCTATTCTTCGGGCCGTCTCAGAAGAGACCCTTTCAGGTGGTGGCTTTCGAAGAATATTTTGCGTTCGTATACTCCCATGAACTTGTAGAGGCCAGCGATCACTACCAGTCCGAGGAAGAAGAAGACGTGTCTGGCGTTTGTTCCCAGGGAGCTGATGAGCGAGTTTTGCCACTCGGGTGGTGCCTCAACGGTCCAGAACAGTATGACGAACATTGTTGCTGGCAGCAGTAGCCTGAAGGTCTTCACTAGCCAAATTTCCGTCTTGAGACTTACCATTTCCTAGTCAGTAAACGCCCGGGATAGGGCTAGGAATCTCATAGGAGTTTTGCAGAAACTGCCGCTTGGGACGAAGAGGGAGGCCTTGACAATTCGAGCTTAGGTCGTGCCCAGGGAACCATGTTCGTTGAAACCTACAGCCCGGAACCCCCTCGAAATGAATGGATTAGTGTCAGAACTGAACCCTTGTTCCGCCTCAAAACCCGGTTTTGGGCAGAAAATTCGGGTCCTAGTGCCAACTGTTCTCTTGCTTGGGTGAAAACCTACATATTGGCGCGGGTCCCGGGCTCGGGTCGTGGCCGCCGTAGCGTAGAGGGGCAACCATAGCCTCGCGTAGCTTGGTAGCGTACAGGCCTGAAAGGCCCACGGGCCTTGGCCAATGGAGCCTGCGGGGTGGGTTCGAATCACCTGTACCAGGGTGCGAACGTCCCACCGGCGGCCCCTCAAGATTCAACAATTAATGGAAGCTTCCGGCCGAGGTTTAGTTCCAGGCGCTCGTTAATTTCATCCACCTTCCGAAACATCACGTCTGCCCTCACTCGTGGAAACCCAAATCTCATCCTCATCTCATCAACAACAGAAACTAGATCCCCCGAGGTAATAGGTCCTGAGGTCGTAAGTGTTGAAGACCGTCCAGAGAGGAAGGACAAACGATCTAAGATGTTTGTCCGCGGTATACACTCCCCCAGAGCCTCGAAGACCATGATACGTGAAATATGTGACGGATTCGAAAAACCAATTTCCCTCCTCCAAGTGTCGATATCCTCCGACCTATTGATTTGCAAGATGTGTTGATGACTGATGCCCCATCCTTCGTGAGCTACTACCTCGCTCCGTCGCAAGAATGAAATGCCGAGCTCATCTTTCAGGAAGTTTCCCAATTCTTCAATAACCCTACCAGTACTCAGTCTAATCTGAATTCGACAATACTTGTGAGCTCCATTTCGGCCAGTATTGTAGAAGCCGAGCACGCCATCCGTGGCGAGAAGTTCTCTTGCCAGATGTCTCATCAAACGGGGATGTTGGCGAATCGCCGCTGGAACTGAGAGGTTTCTCTTCCTGCCGTTAGGAAGTCCTAATGTTTCGTTCTTGAAGAGTGCAACAGCCTTGCTCTGATACCTAACAGAAATCCAGGTAAGGTCCGGGTTAATGTAGAAGCCTGGTCGATTGAGGCCATATGCAGCGGAAACTGTCGGCATCACTGTGCCGATCAGATACAGCTGATCTTCGAGAGCATGTCCCGTTACCTCATATTGATAGGAGCCGTGCGGTCCTCCTCTTTTGATGAATAAACCCCCGTCTCCAATATGAACTCCCGTATCGGCGGCGGCTACATCAGGAGTTAGGGGGAAACTGGCGATGTCTTGCATAGATCGTGTCGACCGGCTGTCGCTGTCATTTCAATACGCGTAGACGAGGCTGAAACTGTCGGGTTCAAAACACCTCTAGTAGGTGAGAATATCCCGCCGGCGGCCCCATTTTTCCCCTCGGTCCGGGTTGACTCTTTCACCACCCCTTTCTGAATCATATGAATCTGAAGCCTCGGAGAGAAAACTAGCTCAAGTTCAAAGCTCCGGTTTGCTATATGTCGAGGTTGAGTGCAGTCATGCCCAGAGGCCGTACGCGGACGAGAGAGCTTGGTTCACTATTCCACTGGGATCTTGTTGCTCTTCGCTA
>CAYIBO010000076.1:0-5246 GCA_964361545.1 uncultured Candidatus Bathyarchaeia archaeon | reverse complement strand
GCCACATCCTTCTCTTTTCCAGTCCTCATATCCTTCAACCGCACCTTTCCCTCCCTGACCTCCCTGGGACCCACGATGACCGCTATCCTGACCTTGATCGTGTCAGCGTATTCCAGCTGCTTCGGAAGCGAGCGCTGTTTAAGGTCGTAATCGGTACGAATCCCGCTGCCTCTCAACTTCTGAACAATGTTTACCGTTTCAGCCCGGACCTTGTCGCTGACCATCGCCACGAAGACCTGCGGCCTCTGCGAAGTATCAGGGAAGAGACCCTTTCGTTCGAGAGATAACATCAGCCGTTCAAGACCTCCTGCGACACCTGTTGCGGGCATGTCCCGTTTACCGTATATTCTGCACAGCTTGTCGAAGCGGCCCCCGCCGAAGATAGAGCCCAAGTCTTCTCCGGCTCGGTCGTAGGCTTCGAAAACCATACCGTCGTAGTAGCCTATGCCTCGGACAATGCTAAGGTCGACCCTGCACTTTGAAAGCTTGCCCAAGGGCTCGACCGCCTCAATAGTGCCCGATAGTTCCTTGAACCCTTTCTCGATCATCTCTCCTTTCGGAAGCTGCCTCTCCAAGCTCGGGAGGACCTCTTCCGGCTTTCCTCCCAGCTCTGCAAATCCCAGTATCCGCTTGACCTTATCCTCCGATAGCCCCGCTGTCGAGAGTTCCCGCTCAGCTTTGCCTGGGCCGATCTTGCCGAGCTTGTCGATGATGCGAATCAGTTGTTCCAGTTCGGATTGCGATTGGGTTCCGAGACTTCGGAGAAACCCTTCGACAAGCTTTCTGTTGCTCATGCGAATCTCGTGTTCCCTGAGTCCGACGGCGTCGAGAATATCCGAGCCAACGGCGATAATCTCCGCATCCGCAGAAGGGTCGGCAACACCGTAGATCTCAACATCCCACTGCGTGAAGTAGCGGTATCTTGCAAACTGCGGCTCATCATAGCGCCACATGCCCCCAATACTGGCAATCTTGACAGGCTCAGGTAGGTCGAACCTGTTGGCTACCATTCGCGTCATTCCTACTGTCAGGTCAAAGCGTAGTCCCAGGTTTCGACCGGCCTTGTCCTTGAACCAGTAGACCTGCTCACGAATCTCGGGGCCCGACTTCGCTTCCAGGGTCTCAAGATTCTCCAGAGGACTGGGCTCAAGAATCTGGAAGCCGTAGTTCCAGAGGACGCTGCGTATTTTGTCGGACAGCCATATTCTTCGAGCCATCTCTTCTGGCTCGATGTCTTTCATCCCGCGGGGGACGGTGAACTGTGCTTCTCCCAATGGAGAACCTCTCGATTTAGGAAGGTTGGCCTTTGAAATTCTCTGTGTTCAACGTGTAATAGACGATGTCTGTTCGCCTGTCGATAACTGCCAGCACTAGGTCTTTTCCTTCTTTGTTGGCCTTTGCAGCGAGCTTAGCTAGCCTGTCAAGGGTAGCTTCTCCGCCCTCGAAGACTATGGCGACGAGACGGCGGGTGGCCCCTTTTCCGAAAGTTTCGAAGTCGAAGCCCGCCGTTTCTTCCCGGACTAGGTAGCCCCGGTCGCGGAGGTCTCGATAGACGAGGTATTTTATCCAGATGGCAGGCTTCCCGACCGACAGCTTCGTCACGAGGTCTTGTAGATTGAGGCTTTTCCTCGTCTTCTCGTCGAGCACTCGGATCCTGTTCTTTTCCACGAGGTAGAAGGTCTCGTAAGGATTGAGAATGATTCTGTTGTCTATCAGGGTGCCGAAGGCTTTCTCTCGAATCTCCATCAGCTTCTCTGGCTCGGGCAGGTAGACCCGGTTCTTGGCCAGGAAAGCTTCGAGCACTTCGACTGTCAGCAATTTCACCACACCAATCGTTCCAGGAGACGCGGGAGGCGTAGCGGAGACATGCGGCTATAAAGGCATGCAAACAGACAGCCCCTCAACAATGGCTGTTCAGAGAACTGGGTCTGCGGGCAGGGCGAGCAAGTTGGAACCTTTGAGATGGAGGAACGGGGTTTTGGAGGCAATCGATTGCACGGTTTTACCAGGTAGACTAGCGTATGTCCGGATGAGGAATGTTGAACAGGTTTGTAGTGCTATCCGTTCCATGAAGGTTAGAGGCGCACCATTGATCGGAGTGGTGGGCGCCTATGGGCTTGTTCTGGCTGCGAGAAAAATCAGAACCAGGGACCGAGACGAAGCTTCTCGACAGTTGCGCAAATGGGCAGACTGGCTAATTCAGACGCGGCCGACTGGTGTGAACCTTCGCTGGGCGGTGGAGAGAGTCTTCAAAGCTTCGTCTCAGGCAGGGTCCATGGCGTCGTTGGAAGGGGAGCTTCGGAAGGAGGCCGACTCGATTCTCCGCGAGGAATTGGACGCAGCCCACCGAATCGGAAACTACGGTGCTTCCCTCATCGACGATGACGATACTGTTCTGACGCACTGCAACGCTGGCACTCTCGCCACTGCTGGGTATGGAACCGCTCTTGCAGTCGTAAGGGCCGCGGTCGAACAGGGAAAGAGGGTCTCCGTGATCGCCACGGAAACCCGCCCACTCCTGCAAGGGTCGAGATTGACGGCGTTTGAACTTGCCCAAGATAGGATTCCTGTGAAGATTATCTGTGACAGTGCCGCGGCGCAACTCATGGCTAGGGGCGCTGTTGACAAGGTCGTGGTGGGCGCTGACAGGATTCTCAGGACGGGACATGTGACAAACAAGATCGGGACCCTCCCAATTGCTCTAGCCGCGAAATTCTACGGGGTGCCGTTCTATGTGGCGGCACCGGCTTCAACAGTTGACTTGGAGACCGACCCGTCGCAGGTTGTTATTGAAGAGCGGGACCCCAGGGAAGTTCTCTACGCTGGAGGTAGACGCGTTGCGCCCAGGAATGTTGGGGCGTTGAATCCTGCTTTCGACATTACTCCGCCGGAACTTGTTACCGGGATTATTACGGACAGGGGCGTGGTGGGGCAGCCTATGGACGAGAATCTCCGGTCGAAGTTTGGCTGATTCTCGGAGTCTTGTACTTTTTCTACTTGTAAAGAGTTAGTTTTAGACGGTTACTTCCTTGACTTCCTTCTTCATGACCTCTGTGACGACTTCCACCGGAACATTGCCGGCTGATTCTATTCGTGCTTTCCACTCATGACCGACCCCGACGAGGGCGTATATTCCCGTCACTTCCGCCTTGGCCTTCAGAGCTATCTTCATCAGCGCGCGCTGGGTCTCGCCGCTGTCGATGATGTCGTCGACGATGAGCACACAGTCGCCCCTCTTCAGAGCGTCTCTTGGGACGTAGAGGCTCATCATCATAGCTGTCCTGGCTGGGACGAAGACCTCCTCGATGAACTCGCGGACACCAACCTCTCTACCCTTCTTCGCGACGATGAGCCCGACACCTAGGCGGTGGGCGAGGAGCGTGGCTAGTGGTATTCCGTCTACTGCGGCTGTCAGGACCTTTGTGATTCTTCGTCCAGCGAATTTTCCGACGGCGTTCTGGACCGCTCGTTCCAGGAGCATTGTGTCGCTGATGATTGCTGTGTTGTCGAAGTAGCCCCATTCGTCGAAGCGGATTCGTTCCTGGAGTTCTCTCTCCAGGCTCATGTATTTTTGGAGGGTCTTGTTGATCTCTTCTGCGCGTTCTGCTGTGGGTAGAACGTGTCCTTTAACGTAGCGGCTGAGAACTGTTTCTGGTAGATGGACCATTTGTGAGAGTTCGCGGTATGTGAAGCGACGTTTAGCGAGGTTGAGAAGTTCGATGGTCATGAGTTTGTATTTGAGGTCGAGGATGCGTGTAGTGTCCTTCATCTTATGGCTCATGCGCCTCTGCTTTCCGTTGCATGTATAACCCTTTCCGTCCTATGTGAGTAAGATTTTCCGCGTCGTCGACTAGTGACGACTCCGCGACTGTTCTGGTATTTTCCACTGTATCCTTTTCTTGCGGGTGTGGTGAGTCTTAACAGTGAGAGCTGGATGAATCGTTCGCCACGTTTTAGATTCATCTGTCTTGCTCCGGCATTATAGAGGCTGACTGTTAGTTGTCCGTGATAGCCTGGGTCGACTAGTGCGAAGCTTGCAATCAATCCTTCACGTGCTAGAGACGAGCGGAGATGAAGGATTCCTGCGAGATTGTTGGGGAGTTGTACGTGTTCGATGCTGGCTGCTAGTGTTTGTTCGTGTGGTTTGAGTGTTAGGTTGCGGTCTATTCGTAGGTCTATGCCGGCGGGGTTGATGTGGGCGGGTGGACTGATTTGGAGTTCTCGGGTCTTTGCGGCTTTTTTGATCTCGTTGTCGGATAGGACCATTTGTGGAACCAGCGGGCTGTTGATCGTCGTTTGTAGAAAAGCTCGCTGAACTGTGGGTGGTGGAGCTTCGAGGGTTTTGTGTCTCGGGATTCGGTTGACCTACCCCCCCTGGGTTTTCCAGAGGAGTGCTTTTGTCTGGCGGGTGGTTTGGGCAAGTTTGGCGGTTCAGGGCTTGGAATATGCTTAGAGGGGTTTCCGGGAACCCTTGCATTTCAGCAGATTCCCCACATGGTATCTTGAGGGTTAGAAATCGCGGGCTTGTTTTAGGAAAACGGGCTGACTCTGGGCTTTTTGAGGCGTGCTGTTCATCATACTTGCCTAACAGTCTCTATGGCTAGCCGGTCTCGGTCGCTGACCGGGGGGCTGTGCCGAACTTTCAAGCTGTTTCGGAGGAACAGGAGGATCAAGTATACGGGACAGAGAACCGAGAACGAAACTGAACGAGCATAGTGCTGTCTCAGGTTTGTGAACTGGCTCAGGATTGGACTGGGATGAAGGGCTTCTGCAAACCGCACCGCGTCAAGAACCCCCGAAGGCCGGTTGTTGTGGTGGGATTGCAGGTCGAGTAGGAACCATTTGAGAGATTCCAGTGAAAACATTGTTCCATCAGCGAAGAGCACCGAGGTCAGGGCTCCGAAGAGGGACAGGGCGAAGCTGACAAGGAAGCTTTGGACAATACTGGAATAGGTTGGGTCAGGTAGGCGAAGCGAACTAATCACGTTCTCTCCGTGGACGACAACCGCTCCTCTCAAAACGTTCCGCAAGACGAAGTCCGCAGGTGCCAGAGAGAAGAGGAGTCGGCCGAGGGGTAGACTGAAGCCGCCGGCCTGATTGAACAATCGGCGTGTGTCGAGAGACCTCAGGGCTCCATCCTTAACAACGAAGTGGGACCTGAAGAGCGCAGTCTTGTACGCGAACACTTTGAGGAAGTGACTTCTATGCTTCATCGGCCCCTTGGTGGCCTCGAAACGTTCCAGTTC
>CAYIBO010000075.1:0-5274 GCA_964361545.1 uncultured Candidatus Bathyarchaeia archaeon | reverse complement strand
TGCGTGTGTGGTCGTTGTCTGGGCTGGTGTTTGGGCTGGTTTGGCGGTTCAGGGCGTAGAATGGGCTTGGAACCATTTTCGTGACAGTGGTGGACTCGTATAAACATGGTGGAGAATCCCTGTGTGGCCGAGGGGGGTTCAAAATGTCGGGCTTGATTTTGCTGGACGGGTTCAATCCGGGCTTGTATGGCGGGAAAAGGGTTGAGACTCGGGCGGGACGGGGGCTTGGACGGGGCTGGAGGCGGGGAGAATGCTGCTACTTCAGTTCGCGCTGCACAAACCGGCCGCTGTGACGGATGAACATGGAGATGAACTGTTTCTCTCCACAATTCCTACAGGTGGTGATGACCCAGCCCCCGTACAGCTCAGGACGCTTCTCCACCAGGTGAGATGAGACTCTGCTGCATTTCCAGCACCAGAGAACATCGTCCACAGGATCTATGAGCCTACCCATGCGGGACCCGGGACAGGGCCTGGGAAAGATTGGGAGTTAAGGAGGAGATGATGGAAAAAGTGTCCCGGTGGAACTGTGAAAGTGAACGAACCATAGTAAACTGGGTCCTATCCTTCTCGGACCTTTCCCCCTGCAGCCCCGAGACTATGGCTTACTTGGCCTTGCCGGTCTTGATCGACTTTCCGTTGTTCTGGAAGTAGCTACGGAGAAGCTGCTCAAAGAAAATCGAGAGCCCTCCCACTCGTCCGTGGTAGACACGTTGAACCTCGCCGCGAACCAAGTCCTCTGCACGGTCGCTTAGGGATATCATCAGTTTGCCCAAGGTAGACTTGTACAGCGGATAGCCCGGGAAGTATGGTTCACGCTTGTTGACTGAAAACACTAAATTTGAGTAGTACCAGCGTAGGATATCTACAGCAATATGTGGACTCACAACCCGTTTTGCATTGGACTAGGCAATTTTTCCCCCAAGAACATGTGCATTTACCTATAAATAGGGTGGAATTTGGCTGAGAAAACTAGACAAATCCCTGTCCATGGCTCAAAAAATACAACAGGCCTCGGGGCAGGAGGGGCCGACTGATAAATCAACGCCCAAGCCAAACCACAAGCCGACACCTCCACCTGAACGGACTACCCAGACTTGAGTAGAAGGCCGGCGCAGCTCCTCAACTTGAGGAGAGTTCCTGACGGCGTGACCTGGCACGGTTCTCAGGTGAGAAGACCGAATCATCAGACGTACCGCCCTGACGATTTCAAGCTTTCAGAACAATCTAGTTTCCGTCAACGCTGACAAGATCAACGGACCAAGACTACGTTTACCCGACCCACATTGCTAGGTGAACTGGAAGGCTGGGTTTCACTCCAGCAGACTACAATGAGTGGTAAGACGACACGCCGAAAAGCTACCGACGTTTACTTTTTCCCAGAAAAACCTGGAATCCCGCATCTGACGACAGGGTCGGGCCGCTTCTAAGATGCTAAATACGGTTCTAGTCTAGACCGCGAAGCCCAAAGCTGGGCTGGGCAAAGTGGGTCTTGCAGAATGGTTTGTTCTCGCACTGACGATCCTCTTTCTAGCCTATTTCGCCTATGCCACGCCGATAATCATGGTGGGAATCTGGCACTACAAGAAACACGGTTTCGGGGACGATGACCCAGGGGACGACTGGGACCCTCCCAACGTGTCCGTGCTGGTGCCCGTGAAAAACGAGGGGAGGGTTGTCGGTAGACTACTAGATGCGCTGACGAGACTGGATTATCCCCGCGAGAATCTTGAGGTCATCGTCGTCGAAGACGGGTCCAAGGACAGGACGCTGGATATCTGCCGGGAATTTTCTGGACGATTCTCTTGGATCAAAGTCTCCCATAGAGAAGCAAGCAATGGGAAGGGTGACGCCCTCAACTTTGCCTTTCACCAGTCTAGTGGAGAAATTATTGCGACGTTTGATGCCGATGATGTTCCAGAGCCCCAGGCGATCAGGAAAGCACTGCGATATTTCAACCGACCGGAGATTGGTGCGGTTCACGGCTACCATCGAACGCTGAACCTGCGAGAGAGCATCGTCTCTCGGCTGGCGGCCTACGAAACCTTTCTCTACCGTCTGGCAAATGATGGAAAGTACAAGCTGAAATTGTTCGTGACTTTTTCCGGGTCCAACACCTTCTTTCGAAGATCTGCCCTAGAGAAGGCGGGCTTGTGGGACCCGAATTCGCTGGTGGAGGACGCTGAGCTAGCGGTGCGGTTCGCGAAGGCGAATATTGCGACCCGCCTAGCTCCTGTGGAGAGCTGCCAAGAGATGCCTGCGAGGGTCGGGAGCCTGTTCCGGCAGCGGGTGAGGTGGAGCGGGGGAAATGTTCAGACTGGTTTCAAGCACTGGGATGCTTGGAAGTTCATGCCCTGGCTGAGAGCGTTTGACATGGAGGCTTTGATGATGAGCCCCATAGTAGCGATACTAGCCTTGGTGGCCTGGGTGGTCTTAGGGTTCGGGATTGTAAGGGTCGGGCTGCCCTTAGGGACCCTTTTCCCGCTGCTTGTGGTGATGACCGTGTTGAACCTCGTCTATTTTGGGATAATGGTGGTAACGGTCGTTTCGCATGCCAAGTCAGGGGTCATATCCTATCTCGGACTGATACTGGCCACATATCCGTACGCGATATTGGTCTCTCTCGCTAATGTGGTGGGACTGGTTTCAGTGGCGTTGATGGGTAGGAAGATGTGGTTGAAGACGGAGAAGACGGGTTTCGTCGACCAGCCCATAATGGTCCCGGCTTGAAGAGTAGACCTTCAACAGCCCCGGCAGCCACAGCAGCCGTTCAGCTCGAGTGATAGGCATTCTGGGCATTTTTGGGATTCCAGCATTCATTCTGAAACAGTAGGATACCTACAGCTATACGAGCGGAAACGGGCCGTTCGAGACCCTTGGTATTGCTACTGTACTGTGACTTTGAAAGAGTACGGTGAGGAAGGGAGAGAGGTTCCGATATCGAACTTGCAGTCGATGGTCTGGTCTGCGGAAACTGATGAGCCGGTGGCGATGTAGACTGTGTAGCTTTGCTGGCTGCCGCCGCTTGGTGTTATGACTAGGTTGACGGTGAAGCAGGTGCTTGTGGCTGTGCTGGCGGTTGTGTTGACCTGTACGACGTAGATGATGTTGCCCGCGGTTATGGCTGTGTTCGCCACTCCAGGGGACCCGGTAAAGGTAAAGTTGGATGCGCAGGAAGTTCCGGCGGCGGAAATGGTTGAGCCTGCTTTGGAGAAGCCTTTGTCCATGGCTTTCAGGTTGTTGGTCACGGTGAGGGCTCCGCCTATCTCTGCCTGGTGAACGGTTGTGGTGGCGATAATACTGGCTGCATAGACAAGAACAAACAGGGTGAGGATCATTTTGATCGCAATGTAAAGTGTGGCTCTTCTGAGCACGAATAGTCCTATTCGTTTTGCCTTTCCCATGCTTTGTCTTTGCCTGGAGTCATTTTCGCTCCGAGTTTAGGATCTCAGTTACCGAGGATGGAGCCCTGACGGTTACGGTTTTCCCGAGAGAAATGAGGCTCGGATTTAGTCGCGAACCTGGTGGTGCCAAACGTATTCTAGAGTAGGAAAGAGTGGAATGGATTTTCGACGGTGAAACAGTAGGATTGGTGTTTGGTTGTTTCTAGGTGACGTTGACGTAGACTGTTAGTGGCGCTGTTATTGTCTGGGTTCCCAGGTCGAGATAGATTGTGACCTTGGCGGTGCTGGAGGCGGAGGGCGCTACTAGGGTAGCGGTCTGGGCGTTGACTAGTATTGTGCTACCGAGTGGTCCGGTGTTGCTGCGGACTGTTATGGTGGCGGTGTGCGAGCTGGAGTCTGTGAGGGTGGTCGTGAATTCGAGGACGTCCATCCAGTTGCCCGCGGTCAGCGTGTTGACGAGTGCCTTGTCAGTTCCGGTTGCGCCGAAGGTTACGGAGGTTGAGACGTTGCTGGTTGCAGCGTTTGCCACGACCCGTAGCCCGACGTCGGTGATGGTGAAGGTTCCGCTGTTGTTGTGGAAGGTTCCCTTTTCCCCCGTGTAACTTGTCTGGCTGACTGTGATGGCGGCTGCTAGAACTCCCGCAACCATTCCCAGGATTGCCACCACGAACAGTGAGAGTGCTGGGACCTTCTTGTTCGCCAGCTTGCTCAGCCCTACTCTAAGGCTTTTCATTTTTCATTCTGTTAAGCGTTAGGAAGTTCAGCCTAGAATAAGCCACATGTTACTCGCGTGGAGACTCCACGGTAGCTGCGTTGTGAGGCTTGTTAGTCCTCGTCCCTGTTCTTCTTCGGCTTGTAGTTGAACTGTTTATGCTGCCGCTGCCATTTCTTGACGAGCTGCAATACCTGGAGTTTGGGTTTTGCCTTGCTTGAGATCCTCTTCCAGAGGTTGAGAGGCTCGCCTTGGCCGGATTCGAGGCCCTTGTCGCCCAGCCACCATTTTCTCACGACCCTGGCGTTGGTCTGGTCTAGCTCTTCTATGATGACAAGCTCTTTGCCGGCGTGCCTCAGGAGGATGGTTTCTATCTGTTTGGCTGATTCGAATTCTATTTTCCGGTCGAGGAGGTCCATGTAGACCTCGTTGACAAGTTCCCTATACGGGACCGGCTCTTTGCGTCGGGTGATTATGCCTGCTGCGGTCCTGATGATTACTCTCTCCTGTCGTGTCATTTGTGGTTGGGCCCATGCTGGCTCGGCTTGGAGATCTGTGACAGGAGGTTGGGATGGTTGTGTTGGCTCAGGTGTGAGTACTAGTGGGGAGGCTGTGGCCTGTGGTGGTTCTGGAGCCTGTTGAGGCGGTGGTTCCTGTTTGACGATGGGCTTTCTGAAGACGAGTTCGTTTTCCGGTTTTCCTGGGGTGCGGTAGATCAGGTCTGATTTTTCCAGGCTGAACCCTGCCCAGGGTACGAGCCGGAGCAGCCTTTCGCTGAGGCTGGCCGCCCAAGCTGGGAGGACTACTTTGATGATGCCTCCGGGTTGGAGGGTCTTGTTGAGTTTTTCGAAGGAGATTGCTAGTTGATCGTCCGTTAGACGGTCCGGGTCCTGGATGAGCGGGTTAAGGTCTTGATCGGTTGAGGAGAGCCAGACTGACTGGTAGGGTGGCGCGAGGTGGACTTCCTTTACGCCCTTTGTTAGTTCCGACGCTACCTGGAGCTGTTCGGGGTTCCGGATGTTGCGAACAAGCTGTGCTCCACCGACTAGCGCTAGGCTGAGGAAGCCGAGGTAGAAGGGTAGGGCGAAGCTGGCGGAGACTGACGGGTTCGTGTAGTATGCTAGGTCGAGGCCGAGGATGCTGCCGGGGAGTGTGTCT
>CAYIBO010000074.1:0-5422 GCA_964361545.1 uncultured Candidatus Bathyarchaeia archaeon | reverse complement strand
TGCGTGTGTGGTCGTTGTCTGGGCTGGTGTTTGGGCTGGTTTGGCGGTTCAGGGCTTAGAATGGGCTTGGAACCATTTTCGTGACAGTGGTTGATTCGTATAAACATGGTGGAGAATCCCCGTGTGGATGGTCGGCGTGGCAGAATCATGGGCTTGATTTGCCAAGACAGGCAGATTCCTGCCTTGGATTGCTGAAAGAGCACACGGATTGCCCGATTTACAGATGGAGCCTGACCTTGATTTTCAGAGAGGCGTCTGACAGTCTCGTCATGCAATAGCTCTGTGAAAGTGGTCGTCGAACTGCCCAGGTTAGCTCTCCGTGAAACCTGCCACGTGGGAGTTCCGGGCTAGATTCTAAGCAGTATATAGGGATAGAAACCGAGACCGGGGCGATTTTGAACCGCGCCCAAGCTGTCCCAGGACCCTCCGTTCCGGTTCTCGTAGCCTTCACCATCCTCCTCTTGCTCATCCCGGCTCTAGCATTGCCCACTATGCCCGGCAACCTTGTTCAGGGCAACTCTGACAACATGCTCATTGAGACGAGCAGGCACGCACGGGAAATGCCTGACTTCGAAATGTCCGCCAACCCAGCCGAGGTGACAGTTGCACAAGGGTCCCTGGGGACTTCGACGATTTCGCTGTTTAGCCTGAATAGGTTCTCGGGCAACGTGCAGCTGTCTGTCGCCCCTTCGCCTGGCTTGTTCGTATCCCTCAACCCGCCCCAGGTCTCCCTCAGCCAAGGCCAATCCTCAACCTCGACCCTCACAGTCTTCCCACCAGCCACACTGTTGCCGGGAACGTACGCTGTCGACGTGACGGGAGTGAGCGGGTCCCGGTCTCGCACGATAACGGTCAAGGTCATGGTGACCCCTAAACCGGGCCTCATTATGTTGATACGCCCTGAAAGTCTCACGGTAGAGGCTGGCGGCTCGACAACAGCAACCCTGGCTATAGCTTTCCAGAATGGGTCCACTGGCCCAGTTGACCTAACGGTTGAAGCACCCGGTGGCTTTGTGGTGGAGTTGGACCCGCAGAGCTTGAAGAGTTCAGGAATCTCAGTACTGACCGTGACGGTAGGAAGCATCGTGGCTCCAGGACCCTACATTCTCAAAGTAAATGCCGTGCAGGGCTCTCAGACCCATTCCAGCACGATCCTGCTAACTGTAACAGCTCCCGGTCCTAGCCAAACCGCACCGTTGCTCGGAGGACAAACGGTGTTCCTCTACGGAGGGTTGGCAGCACTCGTGATAGGGATCGTATGGACCATGTTCTTGATTTTGCGGCGGAGAGAAAGGCCCCAGATCAAATATCGACATAGAGCCCCGACGCCCCTGCGATAGGATTGGCGGGACACCTCCCTCCCAGTTTCAGTATACAACAAGACCGGGCCAAGCCCCCAAACAGTTTGCAAGGAGACTTGCGTTTCTGAGGAGTATTGATAAGGAAAATGACCGTCCAAAATCGTTCTTCACATCCTAACAGGATAGTACAATGAACCCGGACCAATCTGCGATCGGCTGGCTTCTCGAATCCAGCGACGCCTCCTTACGATACCTCACCCTCACCCAAGTTCTGGAAGAGCCTGGAGACTCAGATAGGGTCCAGGCCGAAAAGAAACGCGTTCTCAACGGACCCCGCGTCCAAGCCCTGTTGACCGGACAAGAGAAGGACGGTGGATTCGGAGTCCACCCATACCAGAAATGGACCGGTGCACATTGGCGCCTTGTCTCACTCGTCGAGCTTGGAATTCCACCGGGCCACCGAGCAGCCTTGAAGGCGGCTGACCAAGTGTTGCGATGGCTGACGGTAGGACTCAGAGACAGACCCAAGGACTACCGGGGAGTTCGAAAAGTAAACGGGCTGTGGCGAGCACATGCCTCAATGGAAGGCAACGCGCTAGGAGTATGCAGCCGCCAAGGTCTAGGAGACGACCCTCGCGTCAGGCAACTTGCCCGATCCTTGATTGAATGGCAGTGGCCTGATGGAGGCTGGAACTGTGATGAAAGAGCAGAGGCCAGGCATTCCTCGTTCTATGAGAGCCTCGCAACCCTTTGGGGACTAATCGAATATCGAAAGGTCACGGGCGACAAAGCAGCGTCAAGAGCCATCGAGAAAGCCTGCGAATTCTTCCTTAGACACCGCCTCCTCCGCTCGGAGAGGTCCGGCGATGTTATCAACCCAGAATGGCTCAAACTCCACTACCCTCTATACTGGCACTACGACAACCTTCAAGCTCTTAGAATCCTAAGCCTGGCGGGTAAGCTGAAGGACTCGAGGGTGGAGGAAGCCGTGGACATTATCGAAAAGAAACGTATGCCAGACGGACGGTGGCGCCCAGGGGGCTACTACTGGTATCCCAAGGGAAGGGTCCGAGTTATGGGAAAGTCGCGAATCATATCCAATATTGAAGTCGTAGATTGGGGAAGAAATGGTCCAAACGAGATGATCACACTCAACGCCCTCCGTGTTCTCAAAGCCGCGGGCCGGACCTACACCTAATCTCTATTCTGTGTACCGCAAAGCTTCGGCCGGCGGAATCTTCGAGGCTCTGAACGCGGACCCGACTGTAGCTAGCATGGCTAACCCGTAGGCGATTGCTACGATCTCGCCTATACTCAACCATGGTATGACGTAGGGCAGATCCGCTCCTCCCGTCTGCGAAATCGCATACCCGAGATTGAGACCAAGAATCACACCTATACCGATGCCTATCAGAGCGATGTACGAGTTTTCCAGGAGAAAGGCCGCCAGGACCATCGACCTCCGGAAGCCAAGTGCCCGCAACATCCCAATCTCCCGGCGTCGTTCCACTACAGACCGAATGGCGATAATCCCCAGCCCTGCTATTCCAACAACGAGCCCAAGCCCGAGAAAGCCCTGAAAGAGCGCTAGGAATGAGTTGCCAATTTCAACAAAGTCAGACACAAGGACAGGGATGACCAGAGTCTGGAGATTAAGTTGTAAGTAGTCTCGACGCAGTATCACCGAGACTTCAGTAGGGTCCACTCCGTCAGGTACGCTGACAAAGGCAAGGCTGCCCGTGTTGACCCCAAACCTACTCTCAACGAAGTCGCTTGTTGAGACGACCCCGCTGAAGAAGACCCCGTTGAGAACCGCTACCACTTCGACAGTCATGGTCCCGTTGCGAGAGACGAGGAGGAGAGTGTCGCCCGGGTCTGGCGTTGGGAGTTCCTGTGGAGGTCCCGTTTGGCTGATGAAACTTGTTGACCAGACCGCTTTTGATTGGTCAGACCGGACAGTATCCCATACCTCTTTCGGGCTGGTGTAGCCCGGGGCGTAGCTGACGATGCTGAACCTGTTCGTGTCGAAGAAGTTGTCGGGCCCGAGAGCATACGGGTCCGCTCCAACAACCGTCGGAAAGCCATAGGACCTGTTCTGGGTGAGGTCTGTAACCCCGACACTAACGGTCTTGAACGGAATTATGCCCTCGACTTTTCCCGCAAGGTCAAGGTTTGAACTCAGTGTCTCGGTTAGATTGGTTAAGGGGGCGGTCTGGACGACCAGGTCGTAGCCGCCCGAGAACTCCTCGGTGAGAGAAGTCAGTGCCGCTGACTGTTCAGCCGCGATCACAGCGATTGTGGTTACTGTGAAGATTACGAGAGCGAACATGGCCACGGCTGCTGTCGTCCTGAACTTCTTGTTGCTGGGATAGGAGAAGCTGATCCTGAAGACTGGCACCAGTGACCTTCTCACCCGGTAGAAGATGCGCAGGAATCTGACAATCAGGTCTGTGTTGAACATGAAGACCATGATGGCACCCACTACCATGACCAGCCCGCCTGCGAAGAAGAGCTCTGGGCCGAAGGAGTAGTCTGCGATTACGGGATTAGTCCAGGAGAATTGTGGTACGCCCCACTGGACTAGTAGGCCCAGACCGGTGATGGTGAAGGCGAAGCGGTTTCGCAAAAACCGTGAAAGGATCAGACCAGCCCCGAGAATGATCAAGCTCGGCGCAACAAGAAACATTACCGCGGACTCGGCCGCGAAGGAAGCTTGATTGAGGAAGATTCCAACGAGGATTAGAAGGATTCCAAGTATGCTGAGGGCTGTGTAGGTTCGTAGTCCTCTAGGGGGTTCCGGTATGTCTCGAATGGCCCGGATTATGTTCAGCTTGCTGGTGCGCCAGGAAGCCAGTAGTATGGTGTTGTAGGTGATGAAGAGACCTGCAGTAAACGCGGTGGTAAGGGTCAGCGCTGTGAAGGTGAAACTTCCCAGGACTATTGAGAGGTCGACGTTGAAGAAGCCGGTTATGATCTGGCCGAAAACATAGAGAACACCGTAGGCGATGATTATTCCAGCAAACACGCCGACCAAGGCTGACGCCACGGCGTATGCGGTCCCTTCGAAGAGAAACAGCCTGGTAAGGTGGCCGCGTTTCATCCCTATAGCCCGGGACATGCCCATCTCCGACTTTCTCTCCTCCGCCAACATTACGAAGATGTTGATGATGAGCACGACTCCTGCTATGATGCTGAACGAGCTCATCACAAGGAAGAGGTTGGAGAGGCTCTGTGCGCTCTCGATGGCGCTGTCGACCCCGGCCTTCTTTTCGGCATAGGCACAGAGAATCGTTGTTGTTCCAACTATCTGCCCGGAAGAGCTCTTGCACCCGGGACCGACGGGGTTCTGAAGCTGATTGAGGGTTCTGTTAGCCGCTAGCCCAACCGTCTCACTGTGCTGAATGGAAGGCCTTAGACCTCCCACGTTGGTTATGGCGAGATAGTTCACCATCCCGGGCTGCTGCATCAGCGTCTGAGCCGCGTTTAGGGTGACGAAGACATGCATGGCCCCGAATAGACCGCGCTCGTCCTCAACCGCTATTGCAACAATCGTGAAGTTTGCCCGTTGAGCTGCCGGTTGAGGCCCGAAAATTTGGAGAGCGTCGCCGACCGTCGCGTTGAGGTCGCGGGCCGTCCTCTCGTCCACTATCACTTGAGAGTCTGAAATGCTCGAGATTACTCGACCATTTGAGTCGTGAAAGTCCCCCAAGACGAGAGACACATTCGCAGGAGTGCCAACCAGAAGCGGCTCCGAAGACCCTACACCCGTACTCCGGTCTAGGACCGATACCGGTTGAACGATCTCGGGAGTCACTCCCCTCAAGACCGCCGAGGCTTCAGTGTCGGACTCTAACGACCCACGCAGTGAGACGTAGACCGAGTAGTCGAAGTACAGGTATTGAGGCCTATTCCCAGTGGAAGTGAGATCGAGAGCGTATACCACCTCGTCCGCGTGCCCATAGGCAAAGTAGGAGCCCTTGGTGAAGAGCTCGGTGAGCGTGTCGCCTGTCACCAGAGACCCGGAGATCATGGCGGTCCCGATCATGAGCCCGGCGATTACGATCGCGAAGCTGGTCTTTCTTCTTCCAAGGTTGCGGATGGCCATGCGGAGGATGATACGG
>CAYIBO010000073.1:0-5551 GCA_964361545.1 uncultured Candidatus Bathyarchaeia archaeon | reverse complement strand
CCCGGTTATTGCCTACTGTGACCCAGACTTGTTCCACAAAGTTCTCGTAGACTCTGGCCTCAAGACGTACCTCCTCGCCTTGGACGTACTCTTTGGCCTCCACGTTTACTTTCCCGACTACTGGTTCTCCTTCTGCGAAGTTGGGCTTGTCGAGGCTCAGCCAGACCTTTGCTTTCATAGGTAGGAGTTTCTTGAAGAAGCTCAGGACACGTATCCTCCGAACGTGAGGGCTAGAACCTAAACCTGTCACGTATCAAGGAAGCGTAACCACAGACTAGGACTCTCAGAAACCGGTGGGACCCTCCTCAAAAATCCTCATCTTAGCCTCTTTCGATGCGGTGAATCAAAACCAGATTGAAGTCTTTGTCATGCACATTCCTGCCCCTGGCAGAATCATGTGCTGGCGTGCCGCCATCCAGCACAGACGATGGATTTGCCCTTCTTCACTGTCATCTAAGCTTTAGAGCAACTTCCTAGCTCTCATGTAGGCGAGTGGCACTACAGTCACAAGACCCATCAGGATCAAGGCGAAGATGTACCCGTAACTCCCGTTCGGGCCCCACCGAAACTCTGGAATGCCTTCGAAATTCATGCCATATATGCTCGCGATCAGTGTCGGGGGCAGGAATATGGTGGCCATAATGGTGAAGACTCTTATGACCTCGTTGGTTGACGATGTCAAGGATTCAACGTAGAGCTCTCCGATGCCGCTCATCCTTGCATGGTACGTTTCGATCAGGTCCATCATCTGAGCCACATGGTCGTAGATGTTCCTGAAGTAGGCAATGTTCTGGTCTGAGATAATTGGAAAGATTCCTTTCATGATCGAGCCGACCATTTCGCGGGTCGGCCAGACAGACCTTCGGACAGTGATGAGGTTCTTTCTGATCTCGTCCATTCGAAGGAGAGCTTCCTTCGTGGGATTCTGAGCGACCTCCCTCTCAAGGTCGTCTATTTGATCCTCAACACTGTCCAGAACTGTGAAGTAGCCGTCCACGACCCTGTCGACAATGGACTGGTATAACGCATCGGTTGTCTGAGTAAGAGGTCTGGCCTTGCCGGGCCGGAGAACCTTGTCGAAAATGTCGGTGATCTGCGGGTCTCTCTCGTGAATTGTAATCAGCCATCTCTCGCTTGTGAAGATGAAGATCTCATCCCACACAACCTTGCCGTCCTGGCTTCGTAATGTGTGAAGAACTGTGAACAGGTGTTCGTCATAGTCCTCAGCCTTAGGCCGCTGGCCCCTGTGGAGGGCGTCCTCTACAGCCAGCGGGTGAAGCTGAAACTTCTCCTGGAGAAGGCGTAACTCGTCCTCGGTAGGCTTGGCAAGGTCAACCCATATGACGGGGAGTTGTCTGGCCTCCTCTAAGCTTCCCGATTCGAACTCTCTGACAGTCTCCTTGTCGCAGCCGAGGATCCTAATCATCGATTACACTAGCTGTATTTTGGAAAACCGGCTTGCCTTTCCAGCATATACGTATTCGGGCTTATGACGCTAGCCGGGATGTCGTCTCTCAAATGTACCCTCTGGTACAGCGGGGCCTTGTTCTCGACGGCGAACCCACTCCCAAGGTTCAAACCAGACTGACAACCGGGTCCTGGTAGAACATGGTTCTGGGGGCTTCCCTGAAGCTGAGAACCCGCCTATTCTGGAGGGTCCTGTGTCAGAAGGTTTAATTTTTCCCTGAAAATCCCAGAAAGGCTGCGAAAAGGGTCCAAGGAGCCTTGCCATTCAAGACCCTCAGAAAGCCGGGTTATGCCATGAAAGAGAACAAGGCGCAGGTCGCCACATCCCAAGAGGTAGAAGCCAAGACCCCAGAGCCTACACGGGAGCTGAAACTGGCAGAGCTGACGGCTAGAGTCTCAGAGCTGGAAGAGGATTTGAAGGCGGAGAAGGCCAGGTCCGACGACTACTTTCGACGCCTCCAATACCTCCAGGCAGACTTTGAGAACTACCGCAAACGGAGCGACAAGGAGATGAGCGATGTGAAACAGATGGGAAACGAACGACTACTCTCCGACCTCCTCGTAGTCAACGACGAGCTGGAGCTAGCCCTCCAGAAAGCCAAGGAGAAGAACGAGAACCCCGTCTTTCTTGAGGGGGTGGGAATGGTACACAGGAGGTTGCAGGGCCTGCTTGCCAAGGAGGGGGTCCAGAGGATTCAAAGCGTTGGGTCCAAGTTCAGCCCCGACCTGCACGATGCCGCCCTACGGGTCCCATCGGACCATGAGGAGGGCATGATTGTGGAGGAGATCAGGTCCGGCTACTTGTTGAAGGGGAGGGTTCTGCGGCCTAGTATAGTTAAAGTGGCAGAGAAGCAAGCCACTGTGGAAGCGAAACCTGAGGAGAGTGAAGCAGCCTGAGTAAACCGGAAGCTGAGAAGATTCTTGGAATAGACCTTGGGACGACCAACTCGGCCGCTGCCGTGATGGAAGCGGGACGGCCTGTCGTCATCCCCAGTGCCGAGGGTCAAACCGCGGCCGGGAAGATGTTCCCCTCAGTTTTAGCATTCACTAAAGATGGACAGATGATCGTTGGGGAGCCGGCCAAGAGACAGGCGGCCACAAACCCGGAAGGAACCATTTTCGAGATCAAGCGTAAGATGGGGACCAACCATAAGGTCCTAGCTTACGGGAAAGAGTACACTCCGCAACAGATCTCCGCATTCATTCTCCAGAAGATAAAGCGGGACGCGGAGACGTTTCTGGGAAGGCCCGTCAAGAAGACCGTCATCACCGTTCCCGCTCACTTCAACGACAACCAGCGGCAGGCCACCAAGGATGCGGGAGAGATTGCCGGTCTTGAGGTCGCTCGGATAATCAACGAGCCCACCGCTGCTTGCCTCGCCTACGGGCTGGACAAGGCGGACAAGGAGATGAAGATCATGGTCTTCAGCTTCGGAGGTGGAACCCACGATGTCACAATAATGGAGTTTGGGGGCGGAGTCTTTCAGGTACTGTCAACAAGCGGCGACACACAGACTGGAGGTGCGGACATTGACAATGCCGTTGTCGAGCATCTGCTGACAGAGTTCCAGCAGCAGACTGGCATCAATCTCCGGGGGGACAGCACGGCCATGACCAGGTTGAAGGAGGCTGCGGAGAAGGCCAAGATCGAACTCTCGACCCTCGTCACCACTGACATTGATCTGCCGTTCATTTCATCTGACTCATCAGGACCCAAGCATCTTCACGCCACCCTCACCCGGTCCAAGCTGGAGGAACTAGCCTACCCGATTGTGAGAAGGGTTGAAGCACCCCTCAAGAGGACCCTTGCAGACGCAAAGCTAACACCCAAAGAAGTTGACCGGATAATTCTCATCGGGGGCCAGACCCGCATGCCTTTGGTCCGCAAGTTTGTGGAGGACATTGTAGGGAAACAGGCCGAGCGAGGGGTGGACCCGATGGAGTGTGTAGCTGTTGGAGCGGCCATTCAAGGCGCGGTCTTGGCTGGAGAGGTCAAAGACATCCTCCTCCTCGACGTTACGCCCCTCTCTCTCGGAGTGGAAACCCTCGGAGGGGTCTTCACAAGAATCATGGAACGAAACACCACTATCCCCACCAAGAGGAGCCAGGTCTTCTCGACAGCAGCCGATTTCCAGACCGTGGTGACCATCAACGTGCTACAAGGGGAGCGGGCCATGGCCCTGGACAACATCCCCCTGGGCAGGTTCAATCTGACCGGCATACCGCCTGCTCCCAGAGGGGCTCCTCAGATCGAAGTAACCTTCGACATTGATGCCAACGGCATCCTCAACGTCTCGGCCAAGGACCTGGCCACGGGAAAGGAGAACAAGATCACCATCACCGCCTCGACGAAACTCGACCAGACGCAGAAGGAGAAGATGGTTAGGGAGGCGGAACAGTTTGCGGAACAAGACCGGAAGAGACGGGAAGAGGTCGATCTGCGCAACACAGCAGAGAGCATGCTGTACTCTGCAGAGAAGATGAAGGACGAGCTAAAGGAGAAGATAACCAAGGAACAAATCGAGACAATCGACAGGACAGCTGGGGCTCTGCGGGCTGCTCTTGCAGGCAAAGAGGCTGACAAGATCAAGCAGGCAAGCGATGAGTTGTCCAAGGTCCTGCAGAAGATTGGTGCAGAAATCTACCAGAAAGTAACAGTCCCTCCCAAGACTGGCGAAGAGAAAGCACGGGAGGCCAATACTGAAGCGAATCCTTCCTCGAAGGAGGACAATGTTGTGGATGCTGAGTTCAAAGAGGTAAAGGACGAGGGGTCCAAGTAGAGCGAGAAGATTGACTGACCGATGGAGAAGCGCGACTACTACGATGTTCTGGGCGTTCCCCGGGGCGCGTCCAAAGACGATGTCAAAGCAGCCTACCGCAAGCTAGCGTTACAGTACCATCCGGACCGTAACAAGGCTCCGGAAGCAGCGGAGAAGTTCAAGGAAATCAGCGAGGCTTACGCTGTCCTTTCTGACGAGGAGAAACGGACACAGTACGACCAGTTTGGCAGAGCGGGAGTCTACGAACGGTACAATGCTGAGGATATATTCCGAGGAGCAGACTTCGAATCTGTCTTCAGAGACCTAGGATTTGGCGGATTCGGCAGCTTCTTCGAACGGTTCTTTAGCGGTATAGGCGGGGTCGGAGGCTTCGAAGGCGGGTCAAGACCCTCGCGAGGCGACGACCTAGCCTATGACCTCGAGATTAGTTTCGATGAGGCAGCGCATGGAGCCGCACGAGAGATAGAGGTTCCGCGACTCTCAGAGTGTTCAGCCTGCACCGGGACAGGCGCAGCGCCTGGAAGCAGTCGAAAGACCTGTCGAGAGTGCAACGGCCGCGGGCAGGTCCAGCATGTCCGCGGGACCCGGTTCGCCCAGTTCGTCCAGATCACAACATGCCCAAAATGCCATGGAGAGGGAAGCGTCATCGAGAAACCCTGCAGGAACTGCAAGGGAGCAGGGCTGGAAAGGACCCGCAAGAGGCTCCAAGTCAAGATTCCGCCCGGCGCTGATGAGGGTCAGAGCCTCAGACTTAGGAGCGAAGGAAACGCGGTACAAGACGGCCGAGCAGGAGACCTCTACGTCCGGATTCACCTCAAGCCCCATCCGTCTTTTAAGAGGCAGGGGGATCATGTTCTCTTTGAGACAAAGATCAGCTTTCCAAAAGCAGTCTTTGGAGGCGAGTTGGAAGTGCCCTGCATCGACGGCAGGGCGAGACTGAAGATACCACCTGGCACAAAGCCCGGGACCACTTTCAGACTGGAAGCGAAGGGCTTTCCACGGGTCGAGGGTTGGGGACGGGGAGACCAGCTGGTCCGGGTGGACGTGGATATACCCCAGGACCTTTCACGGAAACAGAGAGAGTTATTGACAGAGTTCGCCCGGGAAATCGGCGAGAAAATCTAAGCTCAGACCAGCAAGTTACCGTCCTTCAAGACCAGCCTCCCACCTATCGTTACAGCGGCACCGCTCATACATGCCCACCAGTGACCGCTGGCTCTATTCCTGCCTCCCTTGTCCTCGTTGTCCCCAAACCCCACCGTAACACTCCCTAGGACCTTGTCGTCCTGCGTGAACCCGTGACG
>CAYIBO010000072.1:0-5562 GCA_964361545.1 uncultured Candidatus Bathyarchaeia archaeon | reverse complement strand
AGGAGAAGGACACCAGCAAGACTCCGGCAATGATCAAAACTGCCCCAGTGCCTGAGAGGAAGTTGAAAGGATCTCTGAAAATCAGGACCGACAAGCCAACGCTGACCATCACCTCAATGGGCAGTATTATGGACGAGACGGTGGGAGAGACAGTTTCCAGCCCCCTTGCAAAGAAGAAGTAGGCTCCTACAGTCGACAATACAGCCAGAAACAGAATGTAGAACCATGCGTCGAGACCTAAGCTCACTGGACCAGCCGTGTCGAGTGGGACGAAAGGGACGAGCAAAAGCGCAGTTGTCAGGATGATCCCTCCCGTAACCGCTCGGCTTCCCTTTTTCACCACCAGGGTTTTGGTTAGGATGAAGATTAGGGCGATTGTTACGGCTGTCCCAAGGATGAGAATGTCCCCGAGGACCTGAGAACCTCCGAGAACCAAGGGCTCACCTCTTGTTACGACGAGGGCCGTGCCGACAAAACCCAAGACTACGCCAAGTGTCCTGCTCCAGACCAGTTTCTCCGTCCCGTTCAGCCATGATGCGACAGGTATCATCAGAGCAGCAGACCCTATTACGAGGGCCGCGTCAGAAGCCGTCGTGAGCGCCTGGCCTTCAAACTGGAGGATGTACCCCACTGTGTTGAGGATGCCGATAATCCAGATTGGCCTTGACTTCAGTAGCGGTCCGTCAATCCACCCCTGTTTCCTCAGTAGCAACACAATCACTGCAGAAGCAACCAGAAACCGAAGAGTGGCGAAGAGGATGGGCGGGATCTGGGCCTGGTCTAGGCCGAGTTTTATCGCGGGGATGCTCGTCCCGAACATTATTCCTGAAAGAATCGTTGCTAGTAGCCCTGCTCTCTGAATCATCCTCTGTCAGGACCCGGGATTTTCAAGCCCACGAGGCAGTCAATCATGGGTATATCAGCTAGGCTTATCTCCAGGTGCGCAGTATTCGCACCTACCTTGGGTGAGACTTCTCTAATATCCAAAGATGAAGTCGAATGCGGATGGTGTAAGGAGACAAAGCCAGTCTCCGAGACTACTTGGTTCATGCCCGAGCCTGGCGAGAACTCGGTCCGGCTTTGCGGCTTCTGCTACGAAGAGGCAAGCAAACAGGTCCGCCTCTTGAGGATCGCGAGGTCCAAGGGCGAGTACCCGGTAGAAGTTGCTTCCTAGAGGCCGCTAGTGTAATATCCAGTCTACTGCTTTCAATAGGCTACGAGTAGTGCCTTGCCAACCGGGAACAGCGTTCTCATACTTGGTTGCGGAGTCGGAGGACTAGTAGCTGCAAACACGCTGGCCAAGCAGGCGAAAAGAGCCGCATCCATTACCGTCGTGGAACGAAAAACCAGTTTTCAGTTTCCGCCGTCCTATCCATGGCTAATGATGGGATGGCGACAGCCGAAACAAGTCCAGCGCAACCTCGCACGGTTGTCCAGGAAGAGAATCAAGGTCATCAACGAGAACGTCAAGTCAATCGATATCGCAAAGAAACGGGTCCGGACTGATTCTTCAGAACTCGCCTACGACCATCTCGTCCTGGCTTTGGGAGCGGAGTACGCGCCCGAGGAAGTTCCCGGATTCGGACAACACGCCAACCACATCTACGATCTGGAGTCGACCCTAAAGTTCCGTGACGCGCTCCAGAGTTTGCCCGAAGGAGGCACACTGGCCATTGGAATATCCCGTCTCCCGTTCAAATGTCCGGCTGCACCCTACGAAGCTGCGTTTCTGCTAGAGGACCACTTCCGCAAGCGTGGGAAGAAGGTGAACATCCAGTTCTTCACGCCTGAGGCGCAGCCTGTTCCTGCGGCTGGACCGGTCATCGGGAAACAGGTCCAAAGAATTCTTGCAAGCCGCGGAATACAATATTATCCCAAGAAGAAACTGGCCAGAGTAGAGCGGGGAAAAGCGGTCTTCGACGACGGAGAAGAGATTAGTTATGATCTGTTGTTCGCTGTTCCACCTCATAAATGTCCAAAGTCTGTTGTTGACGCGGGATTGACAGATTCATCAGGCTGGGTCCCCGTCAATCCTCAAACATTGGCTACGAAGTTCGATGATGTCTATGCTGTTGGGGATGTGGCGGCTGTTGAAACTCCCCACGGACATACACCGTATCTGCCGAAGGCAGGAGTCTTCGCCCACGGCCAGGCAGAGGTCGTAGCCCACAACATCTCCGTCTCCATTACCGGAAAGGGAGACCGCAAGACCTGGGATGGCACAGGAGCCTGCTTCCTAGAAGTCAGCAAAGGGGAGGGGGCGTTTCTCAAGGGCAACTTTCTTTCCAACCCGCCCAAGCTAGAGTTTCATCCCCCACGACGAAAGTGGCACCTGCAGAAGGTCATTTTCGAGAAGTACTGGATGCGGCACTGGTTCTGAAACCAACGACGCTAAGCTAGGACGCGAGTCAGCAGGTATCCTGCGAGGAATCCCACCGCAGGAGAAACAACCCAGCTCGTCACGATCAGGAAGATGTTTCTCACGTTCATGACCCTCATCTTCCTCGCTAACCCGGACCCGATTATTCCAGACGAGACCGTTTCAGTTGTGGAGAGCGGGACTCCCAGTTGAATGGCTAGTTCAACCGTTCCCGCTCCCAGGAATTGTGAGAAGAAGGCGTTCGGATAGCGGAGGGAGAAGATTCCCTCGGTCAGCCTTCGTAAAGCTCCCCGTCCCAGTGTGAAGGCTCCTATGATGCTGCCTATTCCAACGGCCAGGGTTGGGGTTAGGGTCTGGTTGTATGGTACCCCCGCGATGAGGCCAAGCGTGTTGCTTCCGGAGACATAGGCCGAAAAGAAGGCGACAATCAATAGGCCGGCTTTTAGGATTGAGAGTTTGAGCCAGAGGTTCTTCGGGCTGTACCGGTCGTCTACGGCCATGAGCAGGACCCCGAGGCCAGTGGCGACTAGGGGGGCTAGGAGCCAGAAGCCCAGTATCAAAGCTAGGTAGCCTGTTCGCTGAAAGGCGCCCGCAGCAAGGCTTACTCCCACTATGGTTCCAGTGAGTGCCTTCGAAAGCGAGAGTGGAATCTTAGCCAGCTCTCCCACTAGAAACACTAGGAACGTCGCAACCAGAATGATGAAAACTTGGACCGTTGTCTCGTTGGGCAGGAACGCTTCTCGTACCCTGAATAGCTTCGGACCCTCTAGTGAGAGTCCAAGGATATACCCCGTCACTGCCAGTAGTATGCCGGAGCGTTTGCTCACCATTCCGCTGCCGATGATGGTTCCGGAGCAGGCTGAGAGGTTGTTGCCCCCTACGACCATTCCTAGGAGGCCTGCTAACAACAGCGAGGCTATGTCTAGGGCTTCTGTCATAGTAGGCTAGGCGCCTAGTGCTTTCGTCACGGCGATTACGAGGTCTGAGGCGTCTTCGCAAAGATCTAGGATATCGTCCGCTTCAATGGTGGTTTGTATGTAGTTGTGGAAGCTGGCGTAGTCGAGCTTCTCCCAGGACCCGTAAATCTCGTCCAGCATAGCATCTTTGACATCGTCCCCTTGTTCCTCCAGCTTCTCAATCTCCCGGGCCATCTCCAGAGCCTTGACCCTGTCAGACCCGGCGGTTTCTAGTAGTTGTCTGAGGGTGTGGAGTTGCTGCCGGCCGATCTCGATGAGTCGGACCTGCTCTTTTCGGATTAGAGCGTCAAACTCCTTTGCCTGTCTTAAGGGCCGTTTTGTCACTCTCCGCAACTGGCGTGATAATGAGTGTGCTCTGTCCAGGATGCTGTCAACAGAGTCGACCAATCTTTCGAAGTCGTTGGCCAGGGACGCGGATATGGACCCTCTGCCAAGGCGCTCCTCAATCGACTGTGTTATCCTGTCTCCCTCCTTCTCCAGGGCGCTGATCTTGGCGGTATAGCTTTCCACGTCTGCCAACCCGTTATGGGTCCCGGACAGTATCTTGATTAGAAGGTCGAGTGATTCTTCTCCGAGACGGGCTAGTTCGCTGATTCGGGCGAAGGCCTCCTTCTCCCCTGGGAGGAAGAAGCCCCTTACGCGACGGATTAGACTGTTCAATGTCTCAACCTTTTCACTCGGCCTACTGCCCTTTGTCTTAGGGTCCTCTGGCTTGCTGGTTCTGGGCTGTAGAAAAGAATGCTGTTTCAGTAGTGGGATGTTGCTTCTCAGGCTAGAGTCGGAGCAGTAGGATGGCGTTTGCTATGGCCAAGTTGATTATTGTGAGTGGAACCGACCTTTTTGCGAACCTAGCGAAGCTCAGCCGAAGCTTGGGCTTGTTGAGAATGCTCAAGGCGACGACGTTTGAGGCTGTTCCGATGGGTGTTGCCATGCCTCCTATGCCGGCTCCGGCGGCCAGCGCCCAGGCCAAGGGTAGAACTGGAACTCCGAGCACTGCTGCCATTTGGACTATTACGGGAATGAAGACGGTGACGAGCGGGACGTTGTCAACGGCTTGTGATAGAAGCGCACTCACCCATAGGACGAGGGTGATGGAGATGGCTAGGTTACCGCCTGAAAGAGCCGTTAGTCCTTCTCCTAGGTCTTCTAGGAGGAGGGTTTTCTCTAGTCCTGCGACGAGTAGGAATAGCCCGCCGAAGAAGAAGAACACTTCCCAGTCAATACGTGCCAGAACGTGTTGGATTTCGCTGGCACGTGACGATTCGTATACTAGGATCACGAACGCAGGTAGTAGTGTGGCTAGGGCTGGTGATACGCCTAGGAATGTGTGGACGACCAGGAAGCTGACGGCGAGGCAAAGAGAGACCAGGCTGACCCGCAGTAGTCCGGGGTCCTTGACCGCTTCTGATGGTTTTCGAAGCTTCAGAGCCTCCTTTCTACCGCGTAGCACTGCTGATTCTTTGTGGAGGAACCGGCGGTTCTTCAGGTAGAGTATCGTAGTGTTTACTGCTAGGGCGGCTAGGGCTATGGGTGCTGTGTTCTCTAGGAACTGGTTGAAGCTCAGGGCTAGTGTTGAGCCGATGATGACGTTTGTCGGGTCCCCAACCATCGTGGCGAAGCCGCCCACGTTCGCGGCTAGGACTTCGGCGATCACGAACGGTACTGGGTCAATGCCGAGTCCGTCGAAGACCTCGATTGTCAGTGGGACGATGAATAGGGCGACTGTGACAATGTCGAGGAGAGAGGCCATTCCGCCTGTCATGAGCGGGAGCAGGATGTACATTCGAAACGGGTGCGCGTCTACAGAACGGGCGAGGTGGAGGCCCATCCATTCGAAGAATCCGGCTTCCCGTAGGGAGGATGCGATTATGAACATTCCGAGGATGACGCCGAGGGCCGTCCAGTTGATCGCTGTGACAATGTCCGACTCGGTGAGGACCCCTGTCCCAACCATCAGGGTGGCGCCTAGTACGGCGGCTGTGGGCTTGTGGAACTTGTCGGAGAGAATCAGTAGGTAGGTGCCGACGAAGACTCCGACGATGATGACTGTGAGCGGTGTTGCTAGAGCCAAGGCCGAGGCGGCTTAGGCTTTATGTCATAAAAGACCTCCTTACAGAAGATGGGTATGGAGTGCAGTCTGAGATTCTAATCGCTGATTTCGCTTTGTAGTTGGACGATGTGGCTGTTAGTGTTGGGATCTAGTTC
>CAYIBO010000071.1:0-5720 GCA_964361545.1 uncultured Candidatus Bathyarchaeia archaeon | reverse complement strand
AGACCCTCGTCGGTCATGACTGACCCAACCAGGGTGGGCGGTTAAAGAATTCGGCTAGCTTAGACCCTTGAGCTGGCCAGACCTCCTTAACATCTCGACCTGGCCTGCAGTGTACCGGAACATAATGTCTGCTCTCTCGGTCTGAAAATCCCAAGGGGCCACTAGAACAGTATCGTTCATCTTGATCCAGACTCGCCGTTTCATCTTCCCCCTGATACGGCAGACTCTCGTCACTCCATCTGCGCACTCAACCAAGACTCGATCATAACCGAGTAGATTCTTGACTGTACCGTACATTTGGCCGGGCCCGGGGGTGAGCATGTCGCTCAGGTTGGCCTCGCTCAGGACCTTACGCTTGCCCATACTGGTCTTTCCGTAGAGCGTTCGCTGGTCCTATTAAAGCCCCGTCTAACCGGCTAGTGCTTCCACTTTATGGAGCAGCCGAAGGGCCGGGTCTCCTTAACCGTCGGCTTCTCGCCGGCCAGTATCACGTCCAAGGCGTTTTTGAGGTCATGGACTTTGACCTGTTCGGGATATCGGCTATCGTCGATTCTCCCCTTGTATTGAAGCACCCGGTTCTGGTCAAAGGCGAAAACATGCGGCGTGCATATTCCGCCGTATTGTCGGGCGACTTCCTGAGTCTCGTCTCGGAGGTATGGGAAGTTGAATCCATTCTCTTTTGCTCGTTTGACCATGTTGGGAAAGCTGTCTTCTGGGTAGTTTGTCTCATCGTTGCTGTTGATGGCAACGAGTGTGACTCCCTTGGGTAGGTAGTCCTGTTGTAGTTGGACCATGCGGGTCTCGTAGGCTTGGACGTAGGGGCAGTGGTTGCAGCTGAATATGACAACAACCGCCTTCTTGTCAGCGAAATCCTTCATGCTGTAGGTCTTGCCGTCGATTCCTTTGAGACGAAAGTCTATTGCCGGGCTACCGATAGGGAGTCCTACAGAGGAAACGTCTAGCGAGGACATGATGGTAGCCAGCTACTTTGAGTGGCTTACAAAGCTTTTCCATCGAAAGACTCAGTGAGTCCTAGCCCTGGGAAGGAGCATCGTGATGAAGAAAAGCGTGTTTGTCGGAATATCCGGCTTCAGCTACGCAGGCTGGAAAGGCAAATTCTATCCCAAGGACGTGAAAAACGAAGACTTCCTCGGCTATTACTCACAGCGTTTGAACAGTGTAGAGATCAACAGCTCCTTCTACGCCCCGCCAAGCATGGCCATGGTGAAATCCTGGTCAGCAAAAACCGGCGATGGATTCATGTTCTCTTTCAAGGCCCCTAGACAGATTACCCATATTCTGAAGCTAGGGAAAGGCTCTTCGGAAGCCGCTGACAGGCTGTCAAAGACGCTGGACCTGTTGGGTCCGAAAAGGGGGCCTATCCTCTTCCAATTGCCTCCCTACTCCAAACAGGACTTGAAGTTGCTGGAGGAGTTTCTATCTGAGACATCAAGCATTGAGAATCGTGTCTTTGAGTTCAGACACGAGTCCTGGCTCCAGAACCCCACATACCAATTACTGGAAAAACATGGAGCCGGCTTTTGCGTCGCAGAAACCGAAGACATGGAACCAGTGTTCCAAGTTATAGGCGGGCTCGCGTATTTCAGGCTGAGAAAAGAAACCTATGATTCAAAGGCTGTGGACAAATGGTCTGGGAGGATCAGGGAAACTGTGAAAAGTTCGCGTGAGACCTATGTCTACCTGCGACATGACGAGACCGGAGAGAACACTGCCCTGGCTCAGATGCTTTTCGAGAAACTGTAGTAGGAAAGACCGAGAAAAAAAATGGGCTGTTAGATTTCAGGGCTGTTGCTAGGCTGTCTTTGCGACTGCTTTCTTCAGTTCCTCGTAGGGTGGCTCTTTGCCGGGGTCCTCTGTGAGCCACTTGTAAGTTATGACGCCGTTGCGGTCTAGGATGAATACGCTTCTCTTTGCTGCAGTGTAGCCGTTCAGCCCACCAAAGTCGTTGTGGAAGACATTGTACTGACGGACGACATCTCTGGTGTAATCACTGAGCAATGGGAAGTTGAGTTTGCTGTGTTCTGCGAAGCCCTTGTTGCTCCATGGGTCGTTGACGCTTATTCCCACAACATGTGCGTTCAGCCTGTTGAACTCCTGCATGCTGTCCCTAAAGGCACACATTTCACGGGTACACACACCGGTGAAAGCTCCAGGGAAGAAAGCTAGAACGGTGGCCCCCTTTGACAATAAGTCTTGTAGGTTTCGAGGTTTCCTTTCCGTATCATGGAGTGTGAAGCTGGGTGCCTTCTCTCCTTGATTAGGCATGTCTATTCTACCTAGGACTTGCGAGAACTGGGACGTGTTTCTAAAGTTTACAGTGAGATGGGCCTTTCGCGTCTAACAGTATCTTGAATGCAAAAAGAGGTTGGGGGAGCCTAGGAGGGCAGCAGTTCGTCAATGAGACTTTTCAGGTCGCTGATGCACGCACTGGCATGTTTCTCCGCCGCCGGGGTCTCAAGCTGGTGCTCCAAGACTGCGAGATGGTGGTCTGTTCGTGTGGAGGTGTCAGCCCGCATTGCCGACCGGACTTTGGCCATTAGGGACATCTGAGTTCCGTGGTTGGCCTCACAGGACCCAACTGCATTCATGAGATCTTGCATCGATTTCTTTGGGCCGGCACCGTGTCCGTCTCCTCCGCCAGTTCCTCCACCGCCTGGGTTGCTGCTTCCTCCAGTTCCGTCGTTTCCACCGTTGTTGCCGTTGTCAGGTCCCGGTCCGATGTTGCCTTGTGTTGGTGGGGAGTGTATCAGGAATGGGGCGACGAAGGCTGCGATCCCTGAGATGATCAGTACGACCGCACCGAGTCGCTGTCTATTTGGTAGGTTCACGCTTTTTCCTATCTCCCGTTTTGGTTTTGTGGGCTTGCCGCGGAACGGGTATATTATACAAAGTGTTGAACAGTTAAGAACGTGCCAACTCCTAGCTGCGATTGTTAACGTTCCTGTCAAGAGCCTGTGGGCAGAAACTGTGATGGAATGTTGCCGTCGGTTAAAGGATCGACAGAAAGAAGAACAAGATCAGGATGTTAGGAACAGTCACTAGCAGTCCGACTTTCGCGAATTCCAAGAATCCGAAGCCGGACCCGCGACTCTCAGCCTCTTCGAGGATTATGACATTGCTCGCAGCCCCAAGTAGCGTTAGTCCGCCTGCTAGAGTGCTGGCACTTGCCAGGGCCATCCAGGCTTTGACGTCGAGGCCATTGAACCCTGCGGCCTGCATGACCCGCATGTAGACCGCGACGAAGGGGACGTTGCTTAGTAGCTGGCTGAAGAGTAGGCTGGTGGTAATGATTGTGACCAGTGAGGTTGGTGAGTCTGCCCTGTTTAGGGCTGGAAGGTAAGTCATCAGACTCTGGAGGGCGTTGGACTGCCAGAAGCCTTCCATGACGATGAATAGGGAGATGAAGAATATGATTATGCCCCAGTCAACCGTCTTGATTATCTCCCGCCTACGCTCGCTACCCAAGAAGATAATCGTCGCACCAACTAGTGATACTGTCCCGAGGTTGAAATTTCCCTGGACGCCTAACAGTCTTGCGACTCCGACAGCGAAGAAGCCAAGAACTGTTATTCCTCCTGCCCAGGCGGCGACCTTCGCCAGCTTTGCGTCTTTGATAGATTCCACCGGAATCGCATGAAAACTCTCCAGCGAGGATTTTGCAAGATCCTTTCTGTAGTAGACCCTCAGTATGAGGTACGTGACAACTAGGCAGGATGCAGTTGGTAGAAGGAGATAGTAGAGAAAGTCGAAGATCGGGTTTGGAATCCCACTCGACAGGGCGATGAGAAGATTCTGAGGGTTTCCAATTGGAGTGACTGTGCTGCCGATGGTGACTCCCACTGCGAGAGTAATGAGCAGGACCTCGGGCCTGATGCGCATCTGTTTTGCCAAGCCCAGCATGATGGGCGTGGCGACCAAAGCGAGAGTGTCGTTGACCAGAAATGCTGACATCACGCTCATTCCAAAGAGAACAAGCGCGAAGGCTCGCTGGGGCGACTTGGCCAGTTCCAACATGCGGAGTGTAAAGTATTCGAGGAGGCCGGACAAGTCCATGGCCGCGACAACCGAGAACATTCCCAGCAGGAAGAACATCACGTCGAGGTTGATGGCTGCGTAGGCTTCCTGGAGAGGAATAGCTCCAAGGAATAGCATGGCTACCGCTCCTGCCATCATTATGGTCCAGATTGGTATTCTGAACCAGCGGAGGTTGCGGAGGGCGATGAGAAGATAGACCGCAATGAATACTCCGATGGATAGATAGTTCAGGGTTGCCAAGGGCGATCAATCATCTGTGACAGGGAGAGTTTGACGTGCCCTGTAAGTCCGCGAAAAAAGGCTAGTGTTTCTTAGACGGTCGGGGTCAGAGTTCTTCAAGCATCTTTCTGGACCACAGCAGCGAGGGCTCAGGCTTCTTCAGGGTCTTTTTGGGCTTGGGCCTCTGAGGCTCGGGACCAGGCTTTGCAGCCCTTGGAATGAGTCCTTTGTTTTCTAACATTGGCTTGGGCCCTGCGGGGTCTTTTCCTTGCCCGACGACCCCTCCGTTCGGGTCTCTTAGGATACCGTTTTCGTAGAAGGCTTTGTGGTGTCCTTTATAGTCGAAGATATTTCCCTTCTCGTCTAGCCACGCTAGGTTGTGGCCTTCAAAGTCTACGAGCCGCATGTCTTTGAGTATGCGGTAGCGTGCTGTTCCGTTCTCGTCCCAGATTACGTCCAGCTCTTCTTTTTCCTCGTCTCTGGCCGTCTCCATGGTCGGCTCTGCGTGTTATTCTTCTGGCTAAGAAGGTTACCCATCGTGTTTTGGATAGTTAGTAAACCTCCGCCGGCTCTCTGCTAATATAGGAGAGTGTGCATATCATAAGCACGCAATGATTGTGGTAGAGAACACCCATACATGCCCTGTGTGTGGGCAAATGGCGCCGTGCATCCATTCGTCAGAAGAGACGACTGACCCGTTCAGGTTTCACAACTGCCACATGTGTGGGTCAACCTGGAAGGAACCGGTCTCAAAGGAATAGACAGCAGAATACTCCATAGAGCTGTTGCTATCATTTGTCAATAGTCGCCAAGACCTAGGACTGAGGCTAACTCTGCATTCGACTAAAGTTCTCCATTATTGCCACGTACGATTTCTCCATTGATGCCAATCCTCCCGTCGGCCCACCTTCATCTATCACGATGTACTCGTTGGGCGAGTGCGCCAGTGCGCCGTGGCCGAGTCCCCCGAACACGAAGGGAAGGTTTAGTGGTGCTTGGCTGAACCATGCAAAGGGTGCGCTGCCAGCGAGGGTTGGCCAGATTTCAGGCTCTTTGCCTAGCTCTTGGTAGGACTTCACCAGGGCCTTTGCCAGGGGACTCTTGTAGCTGGTCCGGGCCCAACCGTATCCTGCTTCTAGGACCCGGATTTGGACCTCTTTGAAGCCGTGTTCGTCCAAGTGTCTCCTCATCATCGGGATAACCTCCTTTGTGGTCATGTTCGGGACAAGCCGAACATCCAGCTTCACAGTAATCTTGTGGGGCAGAAGGGTCTTCGTCTCCGGCCCCGTATATCCGCTCCACATTCCGTCAATGTTCAGCGTCGGGTCGAACAGATACCTCTTCAGCGCCTCGACTCCACGGGTGTCCCCAACGAAACAGTCAACCCTCATCTCCTCCATCTGCGACGTAGGGTCAAACGTCTCCTCTAGCTTGGCAACGAGCTC
>CAYIBO010000070.1:0-5761 GCA_964361545.1 uncultured Candidatus Bathyarchaeia archaeon | reverse complement strand
GGTTTCGGATGGGCGACCGGAAACTTTCTCTTCACTATCCACGCCGCGCTAGTCCTCTCCTTGCTCACTGGAATGGTCGTTCTGGGCGCTTTCTACATGATTCCCTTCATGAAGCTGGGGTCTCGACGCCAGAGGCTGGAACAGTTTCTGCCTTTCACCTCCAGCTACATGACAGTACTCGCCTCTGCAGGAGTAAACCCTGATAGGATTCTCAGGTCGACGGCGGAGAAGGACCCCAAGTTCATGCTCTCCGATGAGATAGCCAATGTTGTCGGAAGAATAGACCTTTTGGGGTATGATGTCATCACCGCATTGAACGCGGAAGTAGAACGTTCACCGTCGACATCCTACCAGGACCTTCTGCGGGGCTTTGCAGGGGTCATCAGGACCGGAGGGGACATGAAGAAGTTCTTCCAGGGCATAACAGACCACTTCTTCCAGAAACGCGCCCTCTCGGTCCAGTCCTTCATTGATACTCTGGGAATAATCGCAGAGACCTACGTGCTCATGCTGATCGCCTTTCCACTGATGCTTGTGACGATGCTATCCATAATGGCCTCAATAGGTGGAAGCCTTGGCGGAGTGGGCATCATGTCTCTCATGTACCTAATGGCCTTCATACTGATACCGATCTGTGGAATCCTCTTCCTGTTCCTGCTGGACGCTATGCAGCCGAAGGGTTAGGAGAACACGAGAAATGTCCCAACCAACATCCACACCACCACCTGAACCGCCTGCGGCACCTGGAGTCGCAGTACCACTGAGTACTGTGAGGAGGGGTAAGGTCAAGGAGAAGCTGGAAGGCGGAGTACTCCGACTAGTAGGAAAGGTCACCCGGAGGCTCGTTTGGGTCTTCAGCGGTCTGATCTTCACCGGGGTCTTCGTTTGGGGGCTTGTCGAGATAGCACTGTATGGAGCAACTGTAAGAATACCCTTCGCAGGGGCAACCGGGACCTTCACCTTTGACCGGTTTGTGTTGCTGGCTGCAATCTTGGCACTCATACCGCCGTCGCTAATGTACCTCTTTGATTCACGTCGAAGAGACTCCATAGACAACAACATCCCACACCTCATACGGGACATTGCAGACGCTGGACGCAGCGGCATGACCCTAGTAAGGGCCATCGAGATTTCTGCCGAACGAGACTATGGACCCCTCACCAAGGAGATCAAGAAGCTAATCGCCAAGATCAGCTTCCGGGTTCCACTGGAGAAAGCGCTGCAATATTTCGCAGACCGTACAGGGACAACGCTCGCCCGTAGAAGCTCCATGTTGATAGCGGAAGCCAACAAGTCCGGAGGAGACATCCAAGAGAGTATGGACGCTGTCGCCAAGCACGTTCAAGAGATACAGTACTTGGAGCGGAAACGGAGGACGACGCTGAGACCCTTCATCGGCGTCATGTACATTAGCTTCGCAGTCTTCCTAGTCACAGTCTACCTACTCGTCACCAGCTTCTTCGCCCAGCTGGCCAACACCAACTTTGGCGGCGCGAGTTCTATTGGGGGAGTAGGTTTCAACTTCGTGTCCCTCCCCTTGGACCAGATCACGGCGGTGTTCCTCTACATGGCGATGGTGGAAGCGGTCTTCGCAGGGTTGGTTGGGGGCAAAATGGCCACAGGCTACGTCAGCAACGGGCTTAAACACGCCGTAATACTGATGATGATCTGCTTCGTCACCTTCGTCTTCCTTATCTAAGTCCCGGTCAAAGAAGAACAGAGGCAGACATCTTTCAGGTCAGCTGGAGCTGTAGGTGTTCCGCGTCAATCTTGTCACCGGACCTAAGGTAGAGTAGAGCACCCGGAGCGAGACAGTCCAGATAGGAGAATGTGTAGACCGTCATTCTTCGCTGTCCGAGTTTCTTTGCAAAGTTGATTGCTTCACTCATCAGCGAGGACCCTATTCCTCGTCCCCTGGATTCCGGGAGAACGAAGACTCCACGGAACCTGGCTTCCTCCGTCGCATAGTAGTCAGGGAGAACCCCCGCTAGCCCCACGATTCTTCCATTGCGCCAGCCGATGATCCATTTTTCTCCCCTGCTTACTCCTTCCTTGAAAGAGCGAGCTGCGGCTTCGTGTCCGCCCTGTTCTTCTATTCTCCAGTTCCAGTAGGGACGCGACGCATCTACGTATGAGGCTGCTGCGGTTTCTACCATGTCGTCAGCAAGCTCTCGAGTCTCAAGTTCGCCCCTTCTGGTTTCCTGCTGGGTCAGGTCCCAGCTCAGCCGGAAATCCCTCCTGACAGGCTTGAAGCCCCTGCCCTTGTAGATACCTACATACGGCTGGATCGCAGGTGTAGTGGCCCTCACATATTCGACATGCTTGGACTCTGCATAGCCAACAGCCATATTCAGCAGCTGCTCAGCCATCCCTGTTCCTGCTGCGACGTGCTCAACGGCAAGATATCTGATCACAAACCATCTCTCCCGGTGGAGCTTCGTGACAGCCACGCAGCCCACGGCAGAGCCACCCTCGACGGCGACGAAGCAGACCGCAGGGTCGAATCGTTCAGAGAACAGCACGGCTTTGGCCCCGGGAGCATCGTGGAAGACCCCAAAGGCTTGTTGCAGGATACCCAGAAGAGTTTCCTGTTCTCCCGGCCCAATATTTCTCAGAGTGGCCCTGGACACTTCTCGCTCCCCATACCCACGGGGTCCCCTAGACCATAGAACTTCCCGCTATCTGTTTTCAGCCCTGAGTCCTTCCCTGTCATCTCTCGACAGAGAAGGTAGAATCCCGCAAACTCCCCTAGAAATCCCCTAGAAAAACACCCGACCACTCACAACCAATACAAAATCAACACCCAGAACCTTCCCCAGCACAGAACACGCTAATCACTTCCATTGAAAACCCAAACCCGCCACAGACAAAGGAGAAATTTCTAGAAATCCACCACACCTCCCGTGACACAGAAACCCCAGGACCCGCCCGGGCCCTCAAGAACCATGAAACGGGTAGGGCAGGCCCGGCAAAAACGGGGCGTCCTGATAGGCGGCCCTAGTCCACGAAGATAGTTTCCTTGGGAAAGACCTCGATACCATTACCCGAGATCTTGTACGGCCGCGGCTGCATGTCTATCGGCGTCTCCCGCATCTTCTCCACCTGCAACACCCGGTTGTAGGTCTTCCCAACCTTCGCATTAGACATTATGATCACCCCGTGCGCCAGGTACTCCTCCAACTGCACAGCCCGCTCCACAGTCGGCCCAAACGCCCGCAGTTCCGTAGTCAAGAGACAAGTAGCACCAGTCTTCACCAGAGCATCAACCAAGTCCAAAACAGCCGTACGCCGCTCCACCATCTCAGGATACTGAAAAATCAGCGACGTAACAGGGTCCACCACAACCCGTTTCGCATTGATCAACTCCGTGTGAATCTTAATACCCTCGATAAGGCTCAATATGGAAAAGTCCTTCCTTCCGATCGCCTGTCTACCAATCTTCACCTCGCCGGGCATGTGGCGCAGGGGTGATGCGTTGATGAACGCGAACTTCTTCGCCTTCTCCAGTTCCTCAAACTTCCACCCGAACAAACCCATCTCTCGGTAGAAGTGGGACTTTGACTCGTCAAGGCTGACAAACGCCCCGTTCTCACCGTACATCTTAATCCCGTTCATCAGAAACTGAGCAGTCAGAATCGTCTTCCCAGTACCAGGACCCCCGACGAGGAGGATAACCCGGCTCCTGGGAAGGCCACCGCTAAGAATCTCATCCAATCCCGGTATTCCAGTGGGCGTCCTATCGATCATGGGCATCTTTCTAGCGCTCTGAGGCAGGTTTTCGTCCGTTGAACCCGTCGCAATTCTCTGCATGGTATAAATCGCTTTACGCTCTACGCTCCCGCTCCTGTTTGGAACGATTGTTACCAACAATCCACCAGCAGAGTTACGCCCTCCTTAGACAGATAGAAGCCCTGCCATTTTCCGTCCAGCCCGAACATTCCCCTCGTAACTATACGAGACGTAGCTCGCGGTGGAGAGCGTGGCCAGTCGAAAATCCAAGAAAACATACAACCCACTACTTCCTGCACCACCACTGCCCACATTCGGAACCGTCCCAATAATTCCCCACAACCTCTCTATCGTCTTCCGCCTCTCAAGACCCAGAACCTGGGTTTTCCCCTCCATCAGCTTCCTCCTCGGCTACAGCCTAGCAGGATGGGGACCACTTTCCCAAGTCGGCCTGGGGCTCGCAGTCGCCTGCCTGGTCACCGCCGCAACCAACATCGTAAACGCGTACGCAGATAGGATAGAAGACGCGGTCAACCAGCCCTCACGGGTCTTCTGGATTGACAGAATAGGCCAAGGAGGCGCGCTCGCCTCATCAATCATACTTTACGGCTCAGCGATAGCCCTCTCAATCTACCTCGGACCGCTATTCATCTTGGTCCTAGGCCTCGGCATATTCAATTCCCTCTTCTACTCTCTACCACCCTTGAGGTTCAAGGCCAAACCATTCCCCAGCCTCGTCTCCTTCTCAGGTGCGGTAGGGCTGGCCTTCCTCAGCGGGCTAGCAGTTCGAGGCTCCCTGGACCTTTACAATCCATTGTTCTGGCTGGCCACCTACTTCATGCTCACATATGGAACGGTCAAGAACCTCCCCGACTATTCAGGAGACAAGAAGGCCGGCACACGCACATCCGCCACAATATTCGAAAACATCAAAGACGCAGTCCTCTTCAGCGGAGCCCTACTCTTCACCCCCTACGTTTTACTGGTCAGCCTCGTCGCGATGGGCCTCCTCGCACCCATCTACCTACTCGACCTGGGCTTCGCAGCGATCTTAACTGTCATTTTCACAAGAATGTGGAAGGCGAAAAGCTCTGAAGACCTAGAAAGAGCGCACACGTCCGGCTTCTTCTACGCCATATCTTTCCTCCTCTTCACACTAGTCCTCACCAACCCAACAGTAGAGTCAATCGTCGTGTTGCTGGGGGCCTATCTCTGGACCCTTCTGGTGTCCAAGGTCAACATTGACTCAAGGATCGAAAACAGGGATTGGGAGAAGACCAGGAGAAGGAAGCAGTGACTAACGCTGTTCCCTCCAAGGAATTCTCCTTCGAACTCCTCAAAGGATTGATCCTCACACCTATAACAACAGGACTCAACATTGCAGTAATGGGACCGCCGGGAGTAGGGAAAACAACCTTCTGCCAATGTCTCCTCCGGGAAGCCTTCAAGGCCGGAATGCGATCTCTTGCCGTCATAACCAACAATCCCATCTCGCTATTACGGGACCAGCTCCGGGCACAGGGAATACCTCCTCAAGGGAAGACAGACCAGATAATCTACGTGGACGGGTACTCCTGGCTATTGGGAGAGAGGTCCAATGAACATTTCCAGATCGACAACGCTTCCGACATGGCAGGGCTAAGCGTAGTCCTCTCTAGCGCGGCCGAAACAATCGGGGAGAAGGCCTTTGTGGTCTTCGACTCCCCCTCGACCCTCCTAGCCTACAACTCAGAGGAGCTGGCGGTTAGGTTTCTAAGGTCCAATTTAGCAAGGATGAAGAAGCACGGTAACATCGGAGCTTACGCTTTCGAAACAGGTATTCACAGCGGCTCATTCTACAATGAGGTCAAGGCCGACTTCGACAGCGTCATTGAACTGAAGCTGGAGGAGACGGATGGAGAACTCCGACGCTTCGTGAGGGTGTACAGTTATCGTGGGGCACACGAGACAAAGTGGTTCAGGCTCCTAATCACCTCCGATAGGTCCGTCAAGATTTGTTGAGATGATCTAGAAAATGACGATAGGGTTGCCT
>CAYIBO010000069.1:3773-5772 GCA_964361545.1 uncultured Candidatus Bathyarchaeia archaeon | reverse complement strand
GTGTTCTGGGCTGGTTTTTGGGTTTTAAGCCCATAATCGGCTTGGAACCATTTTCGCGACGCGGCGGGTTCGTATGTAGATGATGGAAGCTTTCCTAACGAAATGTGGAGGGTTCAAAATCACGGGTTTAGATTCCCGAAAGGGGTTGATTTTGGGCTTGTACTGGGCTGGAAAGCCTCTTCTGGAAACCGCCCAGCGTCCCCTTGGCTATCCCCTGGGTCGCGAAATACGAGCTTGGATTCCGCGGAAGCGGTACAATTCGAGCTCATTCTGGGAAAAGAAGGCAAGAATTAGTGGTAGACTGTCTTTCCCCCCAGAATAGTCCGCACGACCCTAATTTTCCGTAGAGCGTCCGGATCACAACTGAAAGGGTCCGCGTTCAAAACAGCCATGTCGGCCCGTTTGCCAGGTTCCAGGGTGCCCTGCTCTGTCTCGGAGAAGGATGCGTACGCTGAACCAGTGGTATAGGCAGCAAGAGCTTCGCCCACTGTTAACCGTTCGTCCGATGCGAGTCCCGGTCGCACCACAGCCGACCAAACGCCTTCAAACGGGTCAGGATCCTCGATGGGACAGTCGGACCCGGCCGCAAGGAATAGACCCGCGCGCAGCATTGAACGGAACGGGTAAAGATGATGGACCCGGCGAGATCCCAGACGCTGCTCAGCCCAATTGTCAGAGTAGATGAAGCGGGGCTGGACGGAAGCCACAATTCCACACTTACGCATCCTCGCAAGCAACCTGAGCGGAGTGAGGGACGAGTGCTCTATGCGATGTCTCAGACCCTTGGCCACGCGAGACTTTTCCATCTTCTCGACAGCCATGACCGCAGTCTCGACAGCCCTATCTCCAATAGCGTGGATGCACAACTGAAACCCTGATCTGGAGGCTTTCTCGGCCACCTCGTCCATTTGTCCAGCGTCCATCCGTAGCATTCCAACAGAACTTGGGTCGTCACTGTACGGCTCAGATAGTGCTGCGGTGCGAGCCCCCAGGGAGCCGTCCAGGTAGACCTTAACGCCTCCAACCCGGAAACCCCCATTACCCCTCTCCGTGGCCAAGCCCATGCTAACCGCAGAGTCGAGAAGATTCAGGGGAAGTATGGCATAGATAGACTGGGGAATCTTCTCTTGGTCCTTCAAACTGTGCAGGACCCTCAGCTCCTGAGGGTCTTCTATGATGCAGTGGAGGGAGGTTAGGCCGAGCCGTAGAAGCCTGCGAGCAGCGTCGACCAGTGCGGCCCGGGTCTCCTCCTCGCTTCTCGGTATCGACGACTCGGCCAATTCCAGAGCCTTCTCTTTCAAAAGACCCGTCGGCTCACCAGTGGCAGGGTCCCGGACAATCTCTCCCCCATCCGGGTCCGGAGTGTCTTTGCCGATCCCTGCAAAAGACAGCGCCAGTCGGTTGGCAACCCCCACGTGGCCGCATATCCTCTTCAGAAACACAGCATGCGAGCCGAACTGGGTCAGATCGTTTCGGTCTAGAAACCGGCGTTCTCTAAGCTTCTCCTGGTCCCAGCCCCGCCCCACGACCCAAGAGTTGGGATACCGGGTCCTAGCTACCCTGGCGACCGCCCTCTGAACCTCCTGAATCGACCCCTTCCCATTGAGGTTCAGGGTTCGCAACAGCATACCATACCCCAACAGGTGAATGTGCGAGTCCGAGAGCCCTGGGATAACCACCCGCTGACGAAGGTCGACCGTCTCAACTGACCGGGCCCGCAGTCTCAGAATATCACGGTCTGAACCAATGTCGGTGACGCGTCCGTTCCAGACTGCTACGGCTTCGGCTCGGACCCGGCCCTCAGGATGTGGGTATATTCGCCCATTGTAGAGGATGAGGTCTGGATTGGCCAACTGTATCCACAGGCCGATGCTGTTTAAGTGCCAATCGCTGGGGTGCTTGGACGCAGCAGCGAGGTTACTGAGCTTTCGATTTGCGACGGGTCTTTCAGAGGAGGCCCGCAGACCTTTCCAACGCAAACATATGCAGTAGTCGAACC
>CAYIBO010000069.1:0-3673 GCA_964361545.1 uncultured Candidatus Bathyarchaeia archaeon | reverse complement strand
TGACATAGGACAAGCGCAGGAGCGCAGTAGCCATCATGCTATTCTCATCCAGCGGCTTATCCCGAGCCCTAAGCTCTCCAATCTGAGCATGTGATTCCGAAATGTCGTAGAGTCCCCCGCTCTTCTCGTCGTATAGGGTCTTGAGCGAGTAGTCGGCGACCTTGACAGCTTGCTGAACATAGTCCCACTTGCCCGAGTACTCGTAAGCATCCAGCAGGGCATGCAGGACCGACGCCTGGTCTACCAGCAGTCCCTTCAGCTCCGAACCTTCAACGTCCCAATAGTGGAGAAGCCCCTCCTCCTTCAAAGCCTGGCTCAAGAGCAGGTCGAGAGTCTTCAGCGCGAATTTTCCTAGCTCTGGCCTGTCGAGAACTATGCTGGCGAGGAGAAATGAGGAGACGAAGTAGGCGTTGTAATTCGTGTAGAGTGTCTTGTCGATGCCCGGGGCGGTGAGTTTCCTACGAGCCTCCAGGGTTAGCTTGTAGTACTCTTCGTCAGCGTCTTGGCTTCCGAAGAATCCTCCGTTGTCCTGGTCCGAGAGCTTCGCTTGAACATATTTCACGATGCCCTCCGCAACCTGCTTGTAGAACGTGGTTCCGGTAATTTGGAAGGCTCGAAGATAGACCGCTAGAAGCTGGGCATTGTCCTCGGCCATCTTTTCAAAGTGAGGAATGCTCCAGTCTCTGGTGGTGGAGTATCGGAAGAAACCGTCCTCGACATGGTCGTAGATTCCACCCTTACCCATCTTGTCCAAGGTCCTGGTAACCACTGTGAGCATTTCCCGCTCGCCATGATACTGATTGCGTAGAAGAGAATATTCTAGGGCGTCTGTGTGTGGGAATTTTGGCTCGGACCCAAAGCCCCCGTAGTCAATGTCAAAGTTGACAGCGACAGAGGTGGCTATGTCCTTCGTAATCCTGTCAGTCAGGGGGTCGTCAGTGGCCTTCGGTATGCGAACCGGCTCCAGCTTACTCCCCACCTTCCCCTTGTTCTTGGCGTAGTAGTCAAGAACGGAGCGGAGAACTTCGCGCAACTGTTGAGGCGGGATATAGGTCCCGCCGGTTATGATCCTGCCTTCAGCGTCCAAGAAGGCGGTTGTGGGCCAGCCCCCCATGTTGTACCGCCGGTTTACATCGGGCCGCTTGTCAGTGTCGACCCGTATCGGGACGAAGTGCTTGTTTATCATATCGATTATCGCAGGATCTGAGTAGGATGTGTTGTCCATAACGTGGCACCAGTGGCACCAAGAACCCTTGATGTCGAGGAGTATGGGCCTACCAGCAGAACGAGCCTTCTCGAAGCTCTCCTTTCCCCAGTCCAGCCACTGGATCTTGTTCAATCTCGCTTGTCCAAGTCTAGCTCGAATTCGAATGATATAAGAGTCCCTTGGAAATCGTTCAGAGTAAAGGAATTCAAGAATGACGCAGGGACAGGCACTAGCCGCCTCAGAAAGGGTCCTTGAGCAACTCAGGAGTGCACTGAATAATGAGCCCTCAAAGCAGGCCTTTCAGACCTTCGTTAGGATACTGAGACGAAGTTTCGACTGGTACAATTGGGTTGGAATCTACTTGGTGAAAGAAGACAGGCTTGTCCTTGAGGCATATGCCGGTGATGTTGAGACGGAACACGTCTCGATTCCTATCGGGCAAGGAATATGCGGATTCGCAGCGAGAACGGGAGAAACAGTGGTTGTGCCGGATATTAGTAGGGACCCGCGGTATCTCATGTGCTTCCCATCAACCCGCTCGGAGATCGTCGTGCCGATCACAGGCGAAAACGGCGTGATTGGTGAGATTGACATTGATAGCGACAAGCCTGCAGCCTTCTCAAAGTTCGACGAAATGTTTCTAGAGGCTGCAACCCGGCAGCTGGCAAGCTATCTAGAAAAACGGTTGTGAAGCTTCCAGGTTAGGGAAAGGAGTCTCTTGTCGAAATACCGCCGTGAAGAACCCCCTTCAATGGCAAAGCACAAGCACTGCCCGGTCTGTGGGACCCCCATTGAACTCAGCAAGCAGTATTGCAGTGACAAGTGCAGGCAGGAGGGTAGAAGAGTCTCACGATCACGAACTCGGAACTTCATACTCATAACCGGTGGGGTTTTCTTCTTCTACATCCTGTTTCTGCTTCTTCAGGCCCGTGGCCTCCTAGGCTAGGACAAAGTCGTCCGAGGAGATACTTGTTCATGCTGACTTGTGAGCCATGCCTACCAGTTCCCTGACAGAACCGTACCCGTTCTCTCGCAAGAACTTTGAGACACCTGTAGTTATTTCTCTAAACACCTCCACTCCTCGGTACATCACGGCGGTTCCGACTTGAATCGCGGACGCTCCGGCCATCATCATCTCCACAGCGCCCTTCCAGTCAGTGATGCCTCCCACCCCTATTATCGGGATCTTAACCGCTTCCCTGACCTGGTAGACTGTCCTTACTGCGATGGAGTGAAGGGCAGGACCCGACAGGCCTCCGACCTTTCCTCCGAGAATCGGGATACCAGCATCCACGTCTATGGCCATCCCCAGGGCGGTGTTGATGGCGGTTATGGCGTCTGCCCCTGCACCTTCCGAGGCCTTCGCAATCTCCTGAATGCTGGTGACGTTGGGCGTTAGCTTCACGATGACGGGCACTCTCACTTTCTTCTTGACCGCCCTTGTAACTTCAGCAACCATTCCGGGACGCTGGCCGATTTCGACCCCCACTTCCTCTACATGGGGACAGGACACGTTTAGCTCTACGGCTATAGCACCGCCCTCTTCGCCCATGGAGGCAGCTTCCGCAAACTCTTGAGGGTCAAAGCCGAAGACGCTGGCGATGACAGGGACCCCAGCCTTTGCGACGGCTCGAACCTCTTCCCGCATCTCCTCCATGCCCGGGTTGGGAATCCCCAGAGCGTTGAGAAAGCCTCCCGGCACTTCGATGAAGGACGGGTTGCGATAGCCTTCCCGGCCTTTCCGGTTGAACGACTTGGTTACGACAGCACCCGCGCCCGCCCTGGCGGCTCTGATCATGATCTCGCTTGAGACACCGAGGATTCCCGATGCCAGAATGGCTGGGTTGGGGAGCTTTATACCAGCAAACTCTACGGTTAGGTCGGGTTCCAATGCTGCCGGTAGAGAGTAATGCCTTCCCGTTTATTGTCTTCGCACACACAAAGACGTCAGCGACTGTAGAGCAGAAACCGGGAGATTTGTTTTGAAGGGCTATCTAATTGAGTCGCCAGCAGGACTCTTCCTGCTCGAAAAGACGGGAAAGATAGCTGAGAAAGCCCTCTTCCCCCGCAACCCGAAGGATGCGGCCGTTAGCCTTGGAGAGGTAAGGAAGGGTTCGCTTCCAGCTGGGCTCGAGAATTTTGCCGACAGGCTAGCCCGGATAGAGTTGGAACAGGTTACTGTTGACAGTGAGCACTTGGCAGCACTGGCACGAAAGCTAGGCGGAGCACAGGTCGTCCTTGATGAGAGGGACGAGACGATCAATAAGCTGAGGAAACGCCTCCCTAACATACTAGTGAGGCTGAGGCTTGTCGAGTCGAAGGACGACTACGACCGCTTCATCCGCAATGTCTCTCTGGAACTAGCCAAGGCTGCGATAGCTGAGGCGACTACGAAACGAGATTTGTATGCGATTCAGACTGTAAGGTGCATAGAAGACATAGACAAGATACTGAACCTACTGGCCG
>CAYIBO010000068.1:0-5861 GCA_964361545.1 uncultured Candidatus Bathyarchaeia archaeon | reverse complement strand
GGGCACAGGAAGCAGCCAACAACGTCGGGACGAAACGGTTTGTCGAGCTTGCTCAGAAAATAGGAGTCAAGATCATTCTCACCGGAATGCGACAGCTGATGGACTACTCCTCACGTCTCATGCTCAGAGAACTTCAGAAGATTCCAGAAGGGTCCGCAACCGCTGTTGATTATCTTGACAGTGACGGCTTCGACGCCACAAACATTCCCATCAAAGTCAAGCTGACAGTTGGAGAAGGATGGGCTGTTTTCGATTTTACTGGGTCGAGCCGACAGGTCAAGGGTCCTGTGAACGCTGTCTACAGCATTACTACGTCAGCTGTCTACTATGTTGTTCGTTGTGTGACGGACCCGAACATACCACCGAATGATGGATGTTTCCGACAGGTCCAAGTGGTCGCTCCGTCAGGGACGGTTGTCAATGCACAGCCTCCTGCACCAGTGGCGGGTGGAAACGTGGAAACATCGCAACGCATAGTGGATGTGGCACTGAAAGCTTTCGGGTCCCTTGTCCCAGAACGTATCTGCGCAGCATGCCAGGGAACAATGAACAACGTCACGATTGGCGGGACGGACCCACGGACCGGACGATATTTCACCTACTACGAGACAATAGCAGGCGGATTCGGAGGCCGACATAACAAGGACGGGATTGACGGAATACACAGTCACATGACCAACACTCTGAACACACCTGTAGAAGCGATAGAGGCTGGTTTTCCGCTACGGGTCCGCCGGTACGAGCTGATCGCGGGTTCAGGCGGTCGGGGAAGATTCAGAGGAGGATTAGGGGTAAGGAGAGATGTGGAAATTCTCTCCGACGAAGCAACGACCTCCGTGCTCGGCGACCGACAAAAGATATCGCCTTGGGGTTTTCAGGGAGGAGAAGCTGGCGTGCCGGGCGAATATGCCCTTCTTCACAGAGACGGTCAGATAGAGAGACTCGCTTCAAAGTCCACGACGAGGGCGCGAAGAGGAGATGTTCTGATCATTTCTACTCCTGGAGGCGGGGGATACGGTTCACTGAAACAACGAGCGGTTGAGTTGTCGAAGGCTGATAGAATGGATGGCAAGATGTGAAGAACCGCTATGTGGTGCACATGGCGACCTTCCCGGCTCCCGGAACAGGCGGGTCCCAGCTAGCCGCGTTGATTGATGTTGGTGCTTGGTAGTACCAGGCGAGTATGTCGCCGGTTTTCAGCTTGATCAGGTCAGCTCCCACGGGGGACGCGGCCCACGCGGTGTCCTTCTGGCAGAAGATCCATAGGGTCCAGTAGTAGAGTCCGGAGCTCTTGACGCCGTCTAGTCCGATGATGTAGTGTTGGCTTGAGACTGAGGGGGTGGAAGAGGCTTCGGTCCTTGCGATTGTTGTTGTGAGCTGGAAGAAGCTCCAGCCTGATGGTACATCTGTTCGATTGTGCCATCTGCTGGTCCCGTTGCCATATCCGTAGTTGATCAGTGTGCTGACGGTTAGATGGTTCTGGGCTGGAGCCGCACCGAATAGGTTCTGTAACTGGAAGAAGGCTCCGACTTGGGCTGTGATGACGATGACGATTATGGCTGCGAGTCCTAGGTAGAAGAGTGGGTTTCTGGAGAGGCTGGTCGTGTTTGTCACAGGACCCTTGTCTCGGCCAGGTTTGTCCTGCTGAACCGTTTGGCCGCGATTATCGCGGCTGGCGCGGCTGTTGCAAAGAGGATGAGGTTGCTGATCTCGTGGAGCAGTGCGAAGGGTGCTCCTGTGATGAGGCCGATGATTAGCGAGTCGTAGAGTGAGGTGGTTCTGAAGAGCCAGCTGGCGAAGTTTGTGAGAACGTCATAGGCGAGTGTTGCTAGAAGGCCTACGGTTCCGAATGCGAGGCTGAACCGGCCGGAGAAGCGCCCAAATTCGAGGAGGTCTTGGGCGATGGTGGTCTTTCGGAGTCCTGCTCCTGCTAGGGCGTAGAAGCACTCGCCTGTGATGAGGAAGGATAGGAGGATGAGGTCGGCGGAGCCTTGCGGGTTGATGAAGCCGTAAACGACCCAGGTCGATGCGGCCACTCCGACGCCGATTCTAAGCCCGAAAAGGAAGGCCGCGAGGAATACGAGAGCGTCCATGAGCTTGACGTTTGGAATACCGATCAGCGCGTAGTTTGTGGCCAGGGCTAGGGACGCGAATACGGCGACGGTGGCGATGTTTGTGATGATTGATGGTGAGTGCTGGTGGAGCAAGCTTGGCGGGCAAAGTTACCCGCCTTGAATTTAACGGTTACGGGGGGGCTTCCAGCTCTTATCTCTAGTTAAGTACCCGCAAGAAGAACCAAATGAGTGCCTTGAGATGAGGCTACTTTGTGGAGAAGCTCATCATACAGCCTTCTCTACTCAGCTTTCCCTTGAAGCCCAAGTTTAGAGTCTCAGCGGCCTTTTTGTAAGAGCTCATACAGGAGCCGCAAAAAATCGACCTGACCTGGGGCTTGGTCAGATTGTATTCATCTGCTTGTGTCACGACGGATTCGATGCACCCGCACCGTTCCAAGGTCACCGTTCGAAACGAATCGCCGGTTTCGATGTCATAGTCGCTGTTGAAAGTCTCGCCCATGCTGTCGGCCAGGTTCTGAGAAAGGGCTTTCACCGCGTCCTTCGGGGTCCCTTGACCCCTCTCCGTAATCTCGCGAACTTTCAGTGCTGCTTTCTTGTCTGTGAGGATGTTCATTGCTGGGGCAACAGCTGCAAAACCCGCCCCGGTAATGAAAGTGTCCACCTGCAGGAGAAGGTAGTGGGCGAGCGTGTTCTTCAGCATCTCATATCGCTCTTCAGAACTGCGAGTTCGGTTTCGTTGAACGAGTTTGGACATGCATATCTCGAAGCTTAAGTCACAGTCAACCAGTTCTTAAGCTATGGGCCTGGCTGCAACGGTAGAGGTCTCCGACCACTTCAGCAATTGATCAAACCCGTTAGCCAGCGTCCAGAACCTGCAGGATCCAATTCCGGGGTTCTTACCGGAGTGCACTATCGTTCGGGTACGGTTCCGCGGACCACCCAGGCAAGAGCCTTCATACTGATTGGCCGATCTGGACCTTTACCGAGAATTTCCTCTCGTAGTTTCTCCCTCAGAGCTATCTTACGGTCTGGAGGCAAACTCTTGGCGTACGAGCCTGATGGGCCTACCCCTGTCAAAAATGGCTGGAAGTAATCATCGAACGAGGGAAAGTCCAGCGTAATCTCGAGACCAGATTCTTGCACCTGTAACAGGCCGCATTTTGACCAGAGTGAGGAAAGCTCTCCTTTCCGGCAGTAGGGCATGTGTTTCTCATGACGGGGTTTAGCAGCAGGGTCCAGCCCCGCTGCAGCGTCCCAGAATGTACGGAGCATCGTCATCCCATCTCCATAGTCCCAGACCGCAGCCACCGCTCTTCCTCCCGGTCGAGTAACCCTGATCATCTCTAACAGGGTCTTTCGAGGGTCGGGAATGAAGTTCATCACAAGCAGAGCCACGGCCTTGTCGAACGACGCATCAGGGTATGGGAGCTTCTGGGCATCACCCACATCGAACTGGAGACGCGTTTCTCCCGCCCGCTTCCGCGCAAAATCAACAGAGGCGGGAGAAGGGTCGATGCCCACAATCTGTGAATTGGGTGAAACAGTAGCGATCGCGAAGGCCAATGAGCCCGTGCCGCAGCCTACATCCAAAAATGCGGTCTCCGGCGCTAACTCCGGCGAATTCGATGAACCGGGCCGCGAGCCGCCTGCTCCAACGACCCATAAGTTACTCGTAACCTTCGGCGTTGAAGAACGCTATGCGGCTATCCTCCGCCCCAAAGTTTCGGTGTAACGTACTTGAAGGCGAACCTGCTCGGAAGTGGGTCTAGGTGTTTCTTTCTAATCTACTCCGAAGGACAGCTTCAGGTTGACCCTGTATTCGACTACCTTTCCGTTCTTAACTATCGCTTTTTGCCCTACCACGTCTACGCCGCGAATGTTTCTGATGCTCTTTGACGACCTCCTAACAGCCTCGTTAATGGCCTCCTCGAAGCCCCTGTCGGATGTCCCGACAAGTTCGATTACCTTTCCAACCGGCAATTTTACTCATGGGTCCGCTGCGGGCTTGGAATATTTCACACTTGCCCAGGTCGTCTCAAGCTTTGCAGTCTGGGCGCGCCGGCCACTCGGGATACTAGCCGCTAGGATATTTACAAGTTCGAAGAAGGGTTACGGGTGAGCGGGGTACTAAGTGACGAAGATTCTGCCCAAAGAGAAGGTTCGGATCATAGTTCGTGCCCATGTTCCCTTGGGAGAGGACGAAGAGGCCTTCTATTCGATTAAGCTGAAGGTTGAACGCAGAGAACCACTCTCCAAACAAGAGGAAAGGCTGTTGGACAGACTCGCAGGGAAGGCGAAGAAATGGGAAGGCGAGGTCAAGAGCTCGGCCGAAACGGAACCAGAGAACACTCTTGCGGGTTAGTGTGCCTAAAGCTCCATCGGTACCAGCCAGTGTGAGTCTAGACTACTTCGACGTTTTCCGCTGGGGAGCCTAGTCCTACAAGTTCGTCTTTGACGCGGTGCGATGGATAGTGCTTTCTGATACTGAAACAGGGTCTAATAGCGTGGCCAGCGATATTATAGGCTCCATCGGAAAGACGCCCCTGATTCGTCTCAATAGACTCCCACTGAACGGTGCGGAAGTCTGGGTCAAATGGGAGGGAGCAAACCCCACGGGCAGCATGAAGGACCGCATGGCCCTTGCCATGATCGAAGGGGCCGAAAAACGTGGCCAGCTGAAGCCAGGAGACCGTGTCGTGGAATATACCGGGGGAAGCACCGGAAGCTCGCTGGCGATGGTCTGTGCGGCCAAGGGCTACCGGAGTCATTTCGTATCTTCAGATGCTTTCACTGAAGAGAAGCTTCAGACTATGAGGTCCTTCGGGGCTTTTCTGGAAATACTCCCGAGCAAGGACAGAAAGATTACGCCGGAACTCATAGCGTCCATGGTCGCGCGAGCCCGGGAGCTTTCGAAGGAGCCTAACACGTTTTGGACAAACCAGTTCGAAAACCCGGATAATCCGGCTGGTTATCAAAGCATGGCCGAAGAAATCCTGGGCGCCTGCAACAACAAGCTGGACGCCTTTGTCATGTCAGTAGGAACAGGTGGATGTTTTTCCGGCAACGCGAAGACCCTGAAAAATCGCCTGGACAATATCAGGTGCGTCGCTGTAGAGCCAGCGGCTTCCCGCAATCTATCGGGAGGCCCTCTCGGCGGCCATCGTATCGAAGGAATAGGGCCAGGCTTCATCCCCAAGAATATGAGAATGGACCTCGTTGACGAGATTGTGTCCGTCAGCGACCAGGATGCCTATGAGACGGCGCGAAAGCTTGCGAAAGTCGAAGGAGTTTTCGGGGGCATTTCTTCAGGAGCCAATGTCTTTGCAGCTCTCAAGATTGCAAAGAACCTGGGACAAGGTAGGAGAGTCGTGACAGTTATTGTGGATTCAGGGCTGAAATATCTCCAAGGGAACCTATTCCGCTAATGGTGATTCGACCGAGACGCTTAGCCAGGATGAGTGGGCCTATTTCCTCCCAGACCTTCGTCTTAAACCGGCCCTTCGGATCAACCAAGATCTCGAACGAAGCTCTCGTTTTCTTCAACACCTTCAGCTTTCCAATGCAGTTGGTGCCGAAGACCATGGTCCCCTTAACCACTTCCGAAAATTCTGGTCCGCCGCCAGCAACGCCGCTTATCCTGTAGTAGGCCCTGCTACCGCCTTGCACGAAAAGGATTCCACGCCCGGCTATTCTGTCCAATCGCCTTCCTGGTGTTACTCTGATGGTGTTGAGGGCTCTGAACTTCATGCCGTTGAATGTTCCTTCGCCAGTGGTGGAAACTTCCTC
>CAYIBO010000067.1:0-6091 GCA_964361545.1 uncultured Candidatus Bathyarchaeia archaeon | reverse complement strand
GGCTGCGGCTGCGGGTGTTGTGGGGGCTGCGGCTGCGGGTGTTGCTCCGAGGCCCAAACTACCAAAACGCCCAGTTCCGACTAACCCGGCGGGCCCCAAATAGGCCAGGTTCGGGGGTCTAACCCCCACCATTTTGGTCACCGACTCCAATCCACACGTGAGTCCACAGGAGACTGCTCGACTAGCTCGCTGGCCACTGTTTCGACAAGGGAGCCGGCTGGGTTAAAGAACGCTTATGCCCGTGCAGAGCCTCGAACAGTCGAACGGGACTCTGGGCAGGTATCCTATGGTAGACAACGACCGCGGAGAGTTATACGCTGAGCTGGAAAGGGCGTGCGACGAGCTGGATAGGGCTCTTGACCAGCTGAAGAAGACAGGATACACGTTCAGAGAGTTCGCAAAGGTCTTGGAGACAGACCCGACGGGCATTCTGATTACGCATTATGCTAATGGGTACATGATATACCCGGACGAGATTAACAAGACGCCGTGGGAATACCCGGCACTCAGGCCGATTATCGACCTAGACAACCTCATCGAATTGCTGAAACGGGCGCGCCAGCTCAAGCGGGCGAAAATGGAGATAGAGAGAAGGCTCGGAAAGAGACTCGTCCCACTAGCGTAGCAGTCATTACTCAGACTTCATCTGGTAGCCGTGTTCGAAGAGCCAGTCCAGAAACCGCAACACTTCGGGCGTAATATCGCACCAGATGTGGACTCCGCCCGGTAGACAGTCGATTCTACCTGTTGGAAGTTCGACCCTGAACCCCTCATAGCCGAACCCTGCGGTGTCGAACGAGACAGGGTTGAGAGAACGAAAGGCCTCCTTCAATTCCTGTCCGGTGACACCTTCGAACTTGCGCCGGTCTCTATAGACGAGCAAGCTAATGTTTCGACGCCCTAGCTCGTCCAAGTCTAGCAGGCTTTGTCCGGGTGGAAAGTTCAGCTGTAAGAAGACTCCCCATTTTGCCCCAACTTCTGAGGCTATGTGGTTGATGCGCTCAAAGGCCTGAATCTTCCGTTCGGCGAGAAGTTTCTCGAACTCTTCCCGCCGCTCCTCAAGGGTCCTCCACAGGTCCCTGATTATCCAGCTCAAATGCGCCCTAGCTCATCTGTGAGGATCTTCTTGAGGGACTTTAGCAGACCCGAGTTTGGAACCACGTAGTCAACCCCAGCATTCATCGCCCTGGTCCTAAGCTCGGTCCTGACATGGGGAAAGAAGCCAAGAATCCTCAGTGAACTGGATACAGATTTCACGGCTTGAGTGCAAGAGAAAGGATCATACTCTGTCGAAGACAAGTCAAGAATTACCAGTATCGGATAGACCGACTTTACGGCGGCTTCAAGCCCCCCTTCATCCGAGACGAACTCGGCTTCCAAACCGAGAGACTTCGCGACCTCAGTGATTCTGGACTGCAGGAAGAGGTCTGTTGTTGCCGCGAGGACGCGAGGAGCCATTTTTCCCGCTCGGTGATACTCAGAGAAGTTATAGAGTCCTGCTCTTAGCTCAGGCTTGCGCCGAATTGTCGATAAGCATGAGTTTCGCTGGAAGAGACATAGTCTCGATTCGAGACTTTTCCAGGAAAGAGATCGACCATATTCTCGACATGGCTGAGGTCATGGAACCTCTCGCCAAGACTGGGTCCGACATGTTACGCGGCAAGATCATGGCCACTATGTTCTTTGAGGCCAGCACTAGGACCCGTTTGAGCTTCGAATCTGCCATGACAAGGCTCGGGGGAACTGCCCTTGGATTCTCTGAGACGAAGGGGACATCAGTGGAGAAGGGAGAAAACTTGGCTGATACGGTAAGGGTTGTGGAAAGCTACGCGGACGTGCTGGTAGTGAGACACCCCTTAGAGGGAGCTGCTAGGATGGCCGCAGAGTTCGCCAAGGTCCCAGTGATTAACGCCGGGTCCGGAGCGGAGGAACACCCCACACAAGCACTCCTAGACCTGTACACCATACGGAAGGAGATGGGGACGATTGATGGGCTTAACATTGGCCTCGTCGGGGACCTCAGATACGGACGGACCGTCCACTCTCTCGCCTATGCTGTCTCACAGTACAAGGTCAAGCTCTTCCTGATCTCGCCGGAGATTCTGCGAATGCGTAGAGAGGTTCTCGAAGAGGTTTCGAAACGGATCACCGTGAAAGAGACCACGTCTCTCGGAGAGCATCTCAGAGAACTGGACGTGATCTACATGACCAGGGTCCAAAAGGAGCGTTTTGCAGACCTTGCAGAGTACGAGAAGGTCAAGGGCTCGTACCGCCTCAACGCAGACGAACTGACCAAAGCGAAGAAGAACTCCATTGTGATGCACCCCCTGCCACGAGTTGATGAAATTGAGGCGGATGTGGATGCGACATCACATGCGAAGTATTTCCAACAGGTATGGTACGGGCTGGTGCTCAGAATGAGCCTTCTAGCCCTTGTGCTAGGAGCCGTCTAAGACTAGGACACGTCGTAGGCAGCTATTCGGTCTAGGTCCCTTCTCCGAGCCTCGGACCACATCTCCAAGGGCAACAGCCGGCCGGAAAGCCGTCCCAGTACAGTCAACCGGTCTGAGCCACACTTCTCGCATTTCGCGAGAACGCCTGAGCTGACGTGATGGCACTGCTGGCAGCGATTGTGAATTGCACCATAGGTGAAGTACCTGACTCCCGCCTCGCCTAGCTGGCGAGTAACACGTGCAAGTTCTGCCGGCTCAGTTTTCGGTCCCAGTCTAAGAGGGAGTACGGACCCTCCGTCGAGGAGCTTCTGGAACTCAGCCTCCAAGGAAGCACGAGCCGCCAAGGGCATCTTGTGAGTGAGAGGCACCGCCGGTACGTCAGTATAGTACGGGTGTTTCTTCGAGCCCTGATAGACTATCGTCGAAAAGCCGAACCTTTCAGCATCTATGGAAGCTAGCCGCCACGACGCATCCATCGAAGGGTGGAGTCCGACCCTGATTGTGAGACTCTCCGTGTCGCTTTCGCCGATAGCTTTCCTGACAGCTTCCACCATCTTCTTCGCCAGGCCAACCGAGTCTTTTTCTCCAAGATCAGTATGAGTATGATGTTTCACGGCTTCGCTTAGTCCGAGAAGGCCTATCTCAGCGGCGGCTGTTTGAGAACTGTAGTAGGGGCTTCCGTTTGCCTGCCAGGATAGAAGTGGCAGAAGTCCTTCTCTCATCCTGTCCTTTACGGCCTCTTGGCGAAGGGCTAGTGCTTCGACTGCTTCGTCTGTCGCAGCTTGTATGTTCTGGAGAAGTTTCTCATCTCTTCCCGAAGCCTCGTAAGCTGCCCTGGGAAGGTTGACGATGGCGGTTCCGAGAATTGGCCCGCGAGTAACATCGGAATCTTCCGCACGGGCTGGTCCGAAGACGCAACCTTCCGAGGACACTGTGGAGAAACTGTCATGGTCTTGGACAAGGTAGTTTGGGACAGAGAACCTGGCTGAACTCTCATACGCGAGGGAGAGGAGGTCGTCCGACTCGCCCAGCCGCTCTCGTTCAAGCTTCACGATGATTGCTGGATTTGTGAGGAGAGTTCTGCGGTTGACCTCGAGGGTCGCATCTAGTAGGGTCTTGAAGACCTCTTCAGCTTCTCTGGAAAAATCGCCGTAGACTCCTTCCTTTCGTCCGTTCGGGCCGATCGCTGGTTGGTTCTGGAGATGCTTTGGTATGTGCCTGTCGATTCCCAGGGTTACTTTGGGGGGTGGGACGTTGGAGAATCCGTCCCAGTTGAGACTGAAAAGAAGGGTCCTGAACGCCTCTTGGACTCGCTGCCCCGGGACCCCTTTGATGTATGGAGCGAGGAAGACGTTGAAGTGGTCGAAAATCTGCTCCCCAGAAACCTGTCCCTCCGCAATCCTGACCAGTTTTGAGACCGTTCCCAGTGTGGTGTCAAGGGATGATGGTGGCTCTGACCCGGGCATTCCTCGTTGAAAGAATGGGCGAGGGTCGTGGAAGAACTGGCTCGGATTCAGAATCCATGATTCTGTTTCCTCCAGATGGATTCTTCCGGAGAGATGAGCGTCGGCCAGAGGCTTTGCTAGACTGTGCAAAAGGACGTATTCTTCCGTAACCGCTGCACCCGCGGACCTTTCGACCCATCCCGAGTCGAGGTGTTTCTGGCCGGCGTCCCGCAAGAGCGTTGTCACATCGTTGACAGGGAGGCCGAGCCTGGTTAGCTTGTGGCGGTACTCTTCCAGCTTCCTCTCGACAAGAATAGTGTTGACAAGCTCCCGTATCAGAGGTGCAGTGAGGTATGCTGTTCCGAAACGTAACAGCCTCTCCTCCGCTTCCGCCGCGAGCTCAGCTGCAAGAGATTGAGGCATTCCCGCCTCTGTCACGAGAGATTTCGCGATCCTGGAACGGTCGAATTCTTCTATTGTCATCCGGGAAGTGCGAACAAACATCCTGCCGCGTCTTACAGCAGCGTACTCTTCTAGGTCGCGGGAGAAGTCGACCAGGATCTTGCCAAGTTCTGTTATGGCGTATTTTTTTGTTCCTTTTTCGACCGCGACCAGCCCGGCTTTTCGGAGGGTCTTGAGGTGGTAGACGAACTTGCCAGCGTCCCGGACCGGGTCCAGCTTTGCCTCGTGCATGATCTCGGTGTAGGGTAGTGGACCTTTGGAGGCGAGGAGTTTGAGGATGTGGAGTCTGACGGGGGCGGAGGCTGCGTCTAGAACCTCTGAGCTGAACCGCTCGTATCGCTGCATGAGAAAAGAACCAAGTTGCAGGCCGATTGTTTTGTTTAAAAAAGTGTAGTAAGCCGCAACGGGAGAAAACACTCCACCTAGCAGCACGGGAAAAGTGCGAGATTTCAAGCCGGGTTTCAAATTAGGGCTTTTATTCTTTGCCGAAGCCACAAAACGGACAGGGGATAAGCATAAAACGCCCTTGGGGCTATCCTAAGCATTCTGGGGATAACATGGGAAAATTAATGGTTTCCCTGTCCGACGAAGCAGAACACCTGGTAAGGGAAGAAGTAGACAAGGTCTACTACGGGAGAACAGGCGGAGTTAGTATCTTCTTCGAAGGCCTGGTACGAAGATACTTCAATGGGGACAAGAAGGGGCCAACCGAGAAGAAAAAGTAGCCACTGCATTCTCCGTCCTAGACGACCGCTCAGAACCATTCTACTTTCGTCCCGTAGGTCAACCCATACTGGGTTCCGTTGAATGGTTTATCTTCTATAGGGTCTGCGCCGTCCCTCCGTAGGGGCGGTGGTCCAGACCATATCAGTGTGGGGACTACTTGGTCTAAGATGTCCGGTGAAAGAAGCCGGGCAGGGAAAATGCCGGTCTCGGGCACCGGCGATCGTGGGTTCAAATCCCACCCGCCCCACCATGGATGTGAACCCATCAGGGTTGGCTTCCAGCCAACCCCACTGAATAGAAAAGTCGGGGTCGCCGAACTTCCGCACAGTAAATTGGTCGGAAATTCGACCTCGGTCCCGTCAGTAAACCTTAGGTAAGATGCTCGAGCACCCTATCCGACGCAATGGCACCAGAAGCTTTGGAATACTCTACAAAGGAGTTAACAAAGAACACTTTGCCAGACTTCGAGAGGCTTTTCGAGAAACATCCTGCTCCCGGCGCCTTCATGTGTTGGTGTATGTATCATCATCGAGCTCGCCCCTTGGCTGTGATCGAGCAACCGCATTCCAGGGTCAAAAGAGTCGCGAGAAACCGCCAACAAAGGAGAGAACTCGTCGAGAATGGATGCTCTCATGGGATTCTGGTCTACTCGAAAGGTGAACCAGTGGGATGGTGCCAATATGGTTCTAGGGATGAGCTTCCTCGTATCGATAACAACCGCAGCTATCGAAGGCTTGCCCGTGAAAGCGGCACAAAGAGACTGTGGAGGATAACTTGCTTTACCGTTGACAAGAAGCATCGCGAGCGGGGGGTAGCGAGTGCCGCGCTGAAAGCCGCGCTACAAGCCATAAGAGACAAGGGAGGGGGTCTCGTTGAGGCCTATCCTATCATTCACTGGGGAGCCTATAGAGAGTACCTCGGAACCGTCTCAATGTTCCAGAAGGAGGGATTCAAGGTCGTGGCCCCGTTCGGCGCCACCAACGAGGCGCGCACGTCGCCGCTGGC
>CAYIBO010000066.1:0-6125 GCA_964361545.1 uncultured Candidatus Bathyarchaeia archaeon | reverse complement strand
CTCCTTGGGACGGGTTGCGGGAACAGATGTCATCTTTCACGGATACCCTGAGACCCTCAGAATAGCACACATATTCAGCACGTTCACAGCCAACGAGATTCTTGCTATCCAAAGGTTCGTAGCCTCCAACCATAGAGTAGTACTCCACCCCCGTCCCAACCTCCGCCGCAGCCTGTTCGGACCCTTCGGAACAAGCAGGTACGTGGCCTAGCCATGCGCATCTACCGGAAGGAAGGGGACGAGGTCCAACTCATCGCCTTCCCAGACGAGCAGGTCCAGAAGGGCGACTATTTCCTCATAGAAGACCCCGGCGTTTCGAGGGGACTCTTGGTCCAGGTCATCGACCTTCAATACGCCAACGTCCCAGGGGTCCTAGAAGACATACTTCGCGATGTGATGACTGACGGCGAACTTGCTGGCGAAGATATCGACCCGCTGAACATTTCCAGTGAAGTTGACGCTCTCAAAGACACTCGACTCGCCGTATGCAAGGTCAGAGGAACAATTGCAGAGGACGGCAGCCTATCCCCCAGCACTTCATGGCTGCCTTCTAGAACTTCCTCCCGCATCCGACCCTACCAGATCACTGGACTCATAACCAACGGCGGCAAGAGGCCTCTCAAAATCGGCCACAACGACGGAGAGTCGGTCCAGATTGATGCAACCGGCCTTGACGGGGGCCTCAACATCATAACCGGCAGAAAAGGCACGGGCAAGTCCCACTTGGCAAAACTCCTCCTTCTTTCCATGGCCGGGTTCGGTGCTCCGTGTATCGTTCTCGACGTAAACGGCGAGTACGTTAATCTGCACAAGTCCAAGGACGGACGTCAGTCCTCAGCCCGACTTACCGTTCTCGGAGTCAGAAGCGGCCTGAACTTTTCCACGGCCAAACTCGGACTTAGGACCGTCAGCGGTGTCCTGAGCCACGCCCTAGACCTGCCCGCGACCTCGTCCAAGGTCTTCACAACCATATGGCGAGAGCTTGAAAGCCGAGGAGAGGTCACGTTGCCCAACCTGATCAGCACCGTCCAATCTTGGAGCTGCCACGAAAGCGTCAGGGAAGCACTCGTCTCCAGACTACAAGTCCTTCTAGAATCAAGCTTGTTCACTGACGAGTCCAATCCGTTGACAGAAGAGAGAATTCTACACGCCATTGAAGGCGGAGGGGTTCTAGTAGTCAATCTGAAGAATCAGAGCCAGACCGTCCGCCGCATGATCGTCGAGATCTTCCTCGGAGAACTCACCAAGATTCTCTCGTCTAACTGGCTCAAGGCTGCATTTCTTTTCGCCGAGGAAGCTCACCTCTACCTCCGAGACACATACTGGGACGACATCGTCACCCGCATGAGGCACATTGGCCTCTTCACCACCTTCATTACCAACCAGCCCGACACAGTTCAGGAAACAATCTACCGCCAAGCCGACAACATCTTCATCTTCAACTTCACCACCGAACACGACCTCGAAGCCATAGGAAAGGTGGCCAAAGCAGACAGCGAGACAATACGCTATCTAGTACGGGGCATTCCCACGAGAAGATGCCTACTACTTGGGAATGTCGTAAGAGACCTTCCTCTGATGGTTGACGTTGAAGCACTAGACGTCAGGACCATGGGAGAGACCCGGCTCTTCTTCTCATAGAGCCTCTATCATCGTTCGTCCAAAGTGCAAAAGTAATTAGCACAACACCACAGCTGTCCCAGACAACTTGGAACAGTCGACCCACCTACCACACACTCCCAGGGTCGTCCGACTGGAGAGGATTCAGGACGAGACCCCGTCCATACGCTCTTTCTGGTTCAGCGATGACAGCCTTCACAATGCCAACCCCGGCCAGTTTGCCATGGTCTGGGTGCCGGGAGTGGACGAGGTTCCCATGAGCGTCCTCGCCATACACGGAAAAACGGAGGCAGGTGTAGTAATCAAGAAGGGCGGACCGGTAAGTGTTGCACTGTGGGAGAAGAAGGTCGGCGACCGGTTCTGGGTTAGGGGTCCTTATGGCCGGCCTTTCCATGTGGGGCACCATCAAAAGCTATTGATAGTTGGAGGGGGGACCGGTCTGGTACCCCTCATCTCACTCCTCGTCCATCTTCGAGGACGGGAGGTAACCCTGATAACCGGCGCAAGGACGGCAAGCGAACTCCTCTTCAAAGACTGGCTGACAAGGGAAAGCAAAGAACAGCATTTCGAACTGATCTTCGCAACCGACGATGGAACCTACGGCGACAAAAACCAGGTTCCGAAGGTTGTGGAGCATATTCTTCAGAAGCAAATGTTCGACGCCATCTACACCTGTGGACCCGAGCCCATGATGAAGATAGTCTACGATCTTGCGGTCGAGAAGAGGTGCCACGTTCAGGTAAGCTTGGAAAGAGTGTTCAAGTGCGGAGTTGGAATATGCGCTGCTTGCGTCATAGGCCCATACCTCGCCTGTCGAGATGGGCCCGTGTTTACCGATGCAGAGCTTAGCGGAATGCCCGAGTTTGGGCACACACGACGAGACCTTTCAGGAAAGAAGGTCTCACTCAGCCAAGGGCACTAGCCTCCACTGAACCGGTCAAACCTAGCCCGGCTAGAGGCTTGTACTGGGCAAGGAACGATTAAATATCCAAGGCGACTTCTCACCGTTAGGTTCGAATCATCATGCCTACTCACGGCTCTCTTACGAAGGCAGGGAAAGTTCGGCAGCAGACTCCGAAGATTCAGTCTCTTGATCGGCCGAGTAAGTCGCCTAGGGAACGTGTTCGTCGGAATGCTGAGAAGAGGCTGGTTCTCGGTAGGAAGCCGGGCCAGAACTACATCAGGACCTAAACTGCCAAGGTCTTAACAAGAACCCTTCTCCCCACACGCCCTAGCCTAGATGCTGGGGTTAGCCGACTTGCCACTACTGCTTGACTTTTTGGTCGTTGTTCAGGCGGTCGTCATCTTCCTCTTTGCAGGTTACGAATATCTCACATTATGGAACTTTCCGGCCCTGCCCGCCAATACCGAGCCTCGTTCAGACCCTCCTATGGTTTCCATAATCCTCCCGGTCCGCAACCAGGCCAGAACAGTTGTGGAATGTCTCGACTCACTCGTCTCCCTGGATTATCCCAACAAGGAGGTCATCGTTGTCGAAGGTCATTCCACAGATGGGACACAAGATCTTCTTCGAAAATACCAGGGCCAGGTCAAGGTGATTGAGGAAGAGCCCCTTCCGCCTGGCTGGGTTGGAAAGAACTGGGCATGTTACCTAGGCTACAAACAAGCCCAAGGCGACCTTCTACTTTTCACAGACGGCGACTCGATTCATTCCCCCGCAAGCCTGAAGCGGACGGTCAGCTATCTACAATCGACAAATGCTGACATGGTGACCCTCGCGCCAGGGGCCATTCTCAAGACCTTCTGGGAAAAGCTACTGCAGCCTCCCATCTTCCTCCTCATCGTGCTGTTCGTGGGAGGAAAATGGGTCAACGATGACACTCGCAAGAACTCTCTTGGAAATGGTCAGTACATGTTGTTCCGCAGGGGCGCGTATGAGAAGGTGGGAGGCCACGAAAAAGTGAGGGAAAGGATTGTCGAAGACTACACCCTAGCTCGGCTTGTCAAACTAGCAGGTCTAAGGTTGAGAATCGTAACCGCCCAGAACGCCCTAGGCGTCCGAATGTACTCCAGCCTCAGAGAAGTATGGCGAGGATGGAGGAAGAACTTCTACGAGGTTTCTGATAATCATAAGCTGACAAGAGCCATTCTTCGCCTATTGCTATTGTTCTCGGTTCTCGTGTTACCCTTCGTAGTGCTCGGCTACGGGATATTCCTACTTCCCTCAACGCCATTCAACCTGTACCTCTTCGCCGGAGCTTTCATGTCAGGATTGCTCTGGCTGGGGGTCCTGATCTTCTACCGCGCAGTCAGTGTCAGCCGACTCTACGGGCTACTCTTTCCACTTGCCATCATGATCTACATTGGAATCGGACTCGACTCGACAATCAGAGGAGCTCTCGGGCTTGGCGTCCCGTGGAAAGGACGAGTATACGGAAGGCCAATCGAGAACCCGGTAGGGTCCAGAATAGCTTAAGCCAGGTGCTCTCAGAAAGGGCACTGTGTCATGAGCCGGGTCGAGGAGCAGCTCTCAGACGAAATCGTAGGACAACTTCTAACCCTCGACCATCCGACCCGGGACGACATAAACCGGCTCAAACTCGACGTTTGCAAGAAACACAAGTCCCCAACAATACCGCCCAACTCAGACATTCTCCAACGCCTCCCACTGTCGCTTCTGTCCCGGTTCAAGCCTCTCCTAGTCGGCAAACAGGTTCGAAGTGTCAGCGGAGTTACTACTGTCGCGGTCATGCCGAAGCCCTGGGGCTGTCCACATGGGAAGTGCACCTACTGCCCTGGCGGGCCGGAAGTGGGTGTTCCCCGGGCCTACACTGGAAAGGAGCCAGCGGTCATGCGAGCACTGGAGTCAAGGTACGACCCCTACCTTCAGGTCGCCAGCAGGATTTCTCAGCTGGAAGCGATCGGGCATGTCGTTGACAAGGTCGAGTTGATACTTGTGGGGGGGACTTTTCCCTTCTTACCCCGAGATTACCAAGAGAACTTCGTCAAGCGATGCTTAGACGGTCTCAATGGCATAGAGGCTGAGACTCTCGACGAGGCCAAGATGATAGCAGAAACCGCTGGGCGAAGGAACGTTGGAATCACAATTGAGACGAGGCCCGACTGGTCCCGCAGGGTCCACGTGGACCATATACTGCACATGGGCGTCACGCGCGTGGAGATTGGGGTCCAGACTCTCTACGACGATGTATACCAGAGAATCCACCGCGACCACACTGTTGCAGATGTTGTAGAGGCGAATAGGACACTCAAAGATTCCGGGTTGAAAGTAGGCTATCACATGATGCTCGGCCTTCCCGGCTGCGACTATCAGCGGGACCTTGAAGCGTTCCGCCGAATCTTCACAGACCCCGACTTCAGACCAGACATGTTGAAGATCTATCCTTGCCTTGTCACTCCCGGCACACAACTCTACGAGGAATGGAAGAGGGGAGAATACAAGCCATATTCCACAGACGAATCTGCCCGCTTGATCGCAGAGATCAAACAATTCATCCCAACATGGGTGAGGATCATGAGGATTCAGAGGGAGATTCCCGCCGACGGCATATCCGACGGTGTGAAACATGGCAACCTGCGACAACTTGTCCAAGACGAGCTTTCCAGACAGGGTGTCAGATGTCGTTGCATCCGATGCCGAGAAGTGGGACATGTCTACCTGAAAGAGAAGTTGACGCCAGACCCTGACCGGGTTGAGCTGAAGAAAACAGCCTACGAGGCATCTGGTGGGACGGAGGTTGTCCTGTCCTTCGAAGATGTCGGACAAGACCTGCTCATCGGCTACCTCAGACTCCGAATTCCCGGAGAGTGGGCCCACAGACCGGAAATAACGGGACAGAACGCTGCCATCGTTCGAGAACTACACATTTTCGGACAGACAGTTCCAGTGGGAAACCGGCTTGAAGGCGCCTTCCAGCACCGGGGCTACGGGTCCAGCCTATTGCAAAAAGCAGAACGAGTCGCGATGGAAGAGTACGACCGAAACAAGATGGTGGTGATAAGCGCGTTGGGAACCAAGGCCTACTATGCCCGTTTCGGATACCGTCACGACGGACCCTATGTGTCGAAACAACTGTCCTAGGAAGAGCCTTAACCCATAAGGCTCCAGAAAGAGTCCAAAGGGAACGTTCAGTAAATGTCCAAGGCTGAGCTTGAAGGCTACCACGGCGAGATTCTACAACACCTGGAAAAGTCCCGGGCCAAGATAGGAAGCATCCTGCGAATCACCTCAAAGTCCGGCGAGGTCTTCGAAGGGGTTCTGATTCCCCGCTCCGAGTATTCTGACAGAAGCCACCTCTGCCTCAAGATGCGGAACGGTTACAACATAGGCATCCACCTCGACCGGGCCGAGAAAATCGAGGTCATAGGCGAGGGAGAGAAGCCCCACTTCACAAAACCCCCTGCCACCCCAAAACGTGCCGGCCTTCCAAAGGTCACCATCATCAGTACAGGTGGGACCATAGCCAGCAGAGTAGACTATCGCAAAGGCGCAGTTCAACCTGCACTCACAGCGGAAGCCCTGA
>CAYIBO010000065.1:0-6295 GCA_964361545.1 uncultured Candidatus Bathyarchaeia archaeon | reverse complement strand
GAAACTGGGAGAGTATCCGAGCTTGGTGCTACCATTTTTGGGCGGCGGAGCGAAGCCAATGCTTCTCTGGTATGTCTGGATACGACTCGTGGACGGCACTTGGCACAAACTGGACGACCTAGCCAGGCAGTTGCGAATACCGCACAATGCGGTTTCCTGGGCCGCAAAGTTCCTGAGCGACCATGGACTGGCAGAGCTGGGCAGAGAAGGGGAGATTCGACTCCACAACACCCACTCCCGGTTCGAAGACGTAGTGAAGACGCTTCCACAGGTCGGCTAGGAGAACTTCTTTACGGATATTTTCCGAACTGTTAGAGACCATTTCTGTTCTCTAACGGGACGATAGGTCCTTTGACGTCATGACATCCTAAGCAATACAGGCTTAAGTCTTAATATCGAAGAGTTTCTCCCTGGCCAACCCTGCCCTCAGGGGCGTGTTTGGGTGCTAGTCAACTTCGGGGTCAACTACAAAACCGCCCCACTGGCTATCCTTGACGCGGTCAACCTCCGTGACCCTGCAGCATTCTACCAAATCCTGAAAGGGGTTTCAGGGATCAGGGGAGCCGTCATTCTTCAGACATGTAACAGGGTTGAGTTCTTCTTGGAAACTGAGGACGGAGCGGAAGTCGCGGATAAGGTCCTATGGCACTGGGCGCTTGAGACACGGTTCAAACTTGGAGAGCTGACACGCCTCGTTGACAGGAAACAGGCGGACAGTGTCATTGAACATCTTGTGAGGCTGGGGTCCGGGCTTGAATCGATGCTGGTCGGGGAGAGCCAGATTCTGGGCCAGATGAAGGGTGCCCTGGCTGAAGCGCGCTCTCTGAAGGCTGCGAGCCCGTTGCTGTTGGAGGCCTATGAAAGGGCCCTTTCTGCGGCTTCCAAGATACGGGAGCAGACTGGCATCGAAAGGGGCGCCGCGTCCCTCGGATCCGCTACCCTAAGGCTTGTCGAGGACACTCTCGGAAGCCTCAGGGATCTCAGGGTTCTGGTTCTCGGAACGGGACAGGTGGGGATGTTGATGATGAAAGCGTTGAAGGCTAGAGGTATCACCAACGTTTTGGTGGCAAGCAGGACCTGGAAAAGGGCGGACTCCTTCGCACGCGCTTATGGAGGAAGCCCTGTAGAGCTGGAAAAGGTCCCGAGTTCGCTTTCTCAATTGGACGTTGTAGTCGTTGCTACGAGGGCGACTAACTATCTTCTCACCAACGAGATGATAGCCCCAGTCCTCAAGAATCGAAGGTCGAAACTTATGTTAGTGGACCTTTCGACTCCACGGAACATCTCGCCAAGTGTCCGAGAACTGGATGGGGTGGTCTTGAAGACCATCGAGGACCTCCGAGGGATTGCTGACGAAACATTGACAAAACGCAGAGAACTTGTGAAAAAGGCTGAGCCTCTCGTTAGAGAGAGGGTTGAAGCCATTCTAGGACTGATCCGCCGCGAAAGGGCGGAACCGATTGTTTCGGATCTGTACCGTCGCGCATATGAAATCCGGGAAGAAGAACTGGGAAAGGCTCTGTCGAAGCTGAAGCTTACACCAGAGCAGCAAGATATTCTGGAGAACATGAGCCTCTCTCTCGTCGAGAAGCTTCTCGGCCCGTCCGCGGATAATCTGAGGAGGGCGGCTGAAAAGGGGGACAGAGAGGCACTTGCTGTTGCAGGGCGGATTTTTGGTAGGAGCAGCCCGGGTTGAGTTTTCCAGCCCTTCGAATGCGCCGTCTGAGAAGGACATCTCTAATCCGTGAGCTAGTGCGGGAGGTCACTGTAACCAGGTCCGATTTGATACAGCCAATCTTCGTGGAGGAAGACCTGAACGCGGACGCACCCGTTTCATCAATGCCAGGCCAGTATAGGCTTGCATCAGATTCACTTTTGCGTGAAGTAGGGTCCCTTAGAGATTGCGGGATTAGATCTGTCATACTCTTCGGCGTTCCTAGCAGAAAGGACGAACATGGTTCTGCAGCGTCAGACCCGAGGGGAGTTGTGCAGCGGTCCTTAGAGGGGCTTCGAGACCAGTTTGGAGACCAGATTGTTGTCTTTACGGACGTTTGCATGTGCCAGTACACCGATCATGGTCATTGCGGCGTGGTCAAGGGGGGAGTGATTGAGAATGATGAGACTCTGCGATGTCTGGCTGAGATTGCTGTGAGCCACGCCAGGGCAGGTGCTGACATGGTGGCTCCCTCGGCCATGATAGATGGCCAGGTCAGAGCGGTCAGAAATGCGCTGGACGAGAACGGGTTCAAAGATGTCGGTGTTCTTGCATATTCCGCGAAACATGCCTCTTCCCTGTTCGGACCCTTCCGGGAAGCGGCCTTTTCCATGCCCCGGTTTGGGGACCGTAAGACGTACCAGATGGACTATTCCAACCCTGAAGAGGCACTTAGAGAGATCGCCTTGGACATAGCTGAAGGGGCGGACGTGATCATGGTCAAGCCAGCTTTAGCATACCTTGACATTATCTACCGTGCAAAGAGGAGATTCCGGATGCCCACTGCCGCATACAACGTGAGCGGAGAATTTTCCATGGTCAAAGCGGCCGCGCGGGAAGGATGGCTGGACGAAAGGGCCACCGTTCTGGAAATTCTCACCGCTATCAAGCGGGCAGGGGCCGACTTGATAATTACCTACCACGCCAAGGAAGCCGCGGAATGGCTGCCAGGCTAGCTTCTAGGTCTCAACAGCTCTACCGTCGAGCCAGAGATCTTATCCCTGGAGGCGTCAACAGCCCAGTAAGAAGCTACACTCCATACCCCTTCTTCGTCGCTTCAGCGAAAGGGTCCAGGTTTCGAACAGTAGACGGCGAGGAATACCTTGACTATTGCATGGCATACGGTTCACTACTAGATGGGCACTCGTACCCTGAAGTGATAGAGGCTGTCAGGGCAGCCCTGGACAAGGGGACGATCTACGGACAGCCCACAGAGATGGAAGTGGAACTAGCAGGACTCATCTCAAGCCTCGTTCCCTCGATCCAGATGGTCCGGCTGGTAAATTCTGGGACCGAAGCTTCAATGCACGCCATTCGGCTCGCCCGGGCTTTCACTAGCCGCAGGAAGATTCTGAAGTTTGAGGGAGGTTTTCACGGGTCCCACGACGACGTTCTGGTAAAAGCAGGGTCGGGCGCGTCCATACTCGGCACGCCCAGTTCTGAAGGAGTACCCAAGGACAGGGCCAAGAATACGCTGGTAGCACGTTTCAACGATGAGAAAGTGGCCGTCAAAGTGATTCGCGACCACGGGAACGAGCTCGCCGCAGTGATCGTTGAACCAGTCATGGGGAATATGGGAGTCATTCCTCCAAGGCCGGGCTTTCTCGAAACGATCCGCAAGCTCACTGAGGAGAAGGACATTGTCCTGATCTTCGACGAAGTCATCACAGGTTTCAGACTCTCCCTCGGTGGCGCGCAAGAGCACTACAAGATACGGGCGGACTTGACGATACTAGGTAAGGTGCTGGGAGGAGGCTTGCCACTGTCCGCCTTTGGAGGAAGAAGAGAGATTATGGAAAGACTCGCGCCCATTGGCCAGGTTTACCAGGCCGGAACATACAGTGGAAACCCTGTAAGCGTGGCCGCTGGACTCGCAACCCTTCAATCCCTGAAGAAGCGGGCAGGCCAGCTCTACTCCCGCTTGGAAAGAATGGGGGACGAGCTGAGAAAGGGGATCAGCGACGCGGTTGAGTCGCTTAGGATACAAGCACAGGTTAACGTAATTGGGTCAATGTTCCAAGTTTTCTTCACAGACCACGCGGTCACTGACTATCACTCTGCAAGGTCGTCTGATACGGGCGCGTTTCAGCGATACTTCCAATCCCTGATCGCCTCACGGGTCTTCGTACCGCCGTCTCAGTTCGAGACCTGCTTTCTTTCATCGGTTCACACGGATGACGAGGTAAGAATAACCGTCGAAGGTATCGGCAAGGCGCTGAAGGCCGCCTCAAGGTAGTGGAAGAAGTTGCTCGTCAGGGTTGGGACGAGAGGCAGTAGACTGTCACTTGTCCAGACAGACCTTGTGATTCAAAGACTGCGACAGGCCCACCCTGATCTTACTGTGGAGAGAAAGATTGTCACAACCAAAGGCGACCAGGACAGACGGACACCCCTCTTCTTTCTCAACCAGAAAGGAATCTTCGAAAGGGAAATCGACCAAGCCGTTCTAGATGGTGGAGTGGATTTCGCCGTTCACAGCATGAAAGACATTCCAGTCTTTGACGAGAATACGGACCTAGTCATCGCCGGCGTACCTGAGAGGGGTTCGCCAGCCGATGTGCTCGTAAGCAGTGGAGATAGGATCCTGAAGGAGCTAGGACCGGGCAGTATCGTTGGGACCAGCAGCCTCCTTAGGGTCTCACAGCTCAAACGCGTCCGGCCTGACCTAAAACCGGAGCCCATCAGGGGCAACGTGGAGACGCGTATAGAGAAGGTGGACCGGGGGGAGTTTGATGCCGTTATGCTTGCCGAGGCAGGACTCGCCCGGCTTGGTATGACAGGGAGGATTGCTGAGCGTCTTCCCCTAGAGGATTTCATCCCCGCCCCTGGACAGGGCATAATCGCAACAGTAGCGAGACGGGATAACCAGAGAGTTATCGACATTTTGAAGACGATAGAGCATCACCCGACCCGTGCGGAGGCCGCGGCCGAGCGAGAACTCGTAAGAGTTCTTGAGGGAGGCTGCAAGGTCCCCGTGGGTGGGATAGCTTCAGCCTCAGGTGACAGAATACACCTAACCGCACGGGTTCTGTCCGTGGACGGAAAAGAGCGACTCCAAGTAGCCTTGTCTGGCCATGCGATTGACCCGGTAGGACTGGGAAGGAAGGTTGGCGAGGAAATGCTCGCCCGAGGCGCTAAGAGATTCGAAGAAGAGTGGCGGAAACTCTACCGCTGATGGTTCTCCGGATTGAAGACACTGGCAGTAACCAGGCCGCTGGGAGAGGGCGATGATACTGCTGAGTTCATACGCCAGCTAGGCTGGCAATCGCTCATATTCCACACCGTGGAGCTGAAGCCCCGAAACGCGGAGGAGATCTTCTCAGAACTCAGAACCGTGCTCTCCGAGGGTCCCGTAGACTACCTTGCCTTCATGAGCCCGAAGGGGGTCAGTCTCCTCTTCGACGTTTTGAAAACACACCCCAGCACTCTTCCTGGCGCTCTTGGACATTTGCACATCGTGGCCGTGGGACCAAAGACACGGGAGGCGTTGTTGAGCCAAGGGGTCCAGGAAGTGTTGATGCCGGAAGATTACAGTTCCACTGGCGTCGCAGGCTTGCTCTCCCGGGTCTCCCTGAAGGGCAAGAGGGTGATCCTCGGCAGGTCTGCAGAAGCGAGCGATGTCTTGGCGAAGGCTTTGACGGCAAAGGGGGCGGTTGTCAGGACCCTTCGACTCTATGATTCCTCAACTCCTACCGACAGAAACAGCGTGCTAAGGTGTCTTGAAGGTTTGAGAAAGAATCGGTTTCAGGGGGTCCTCTTTACGAGCGCAGTCTCCGTCTCGAATCTCTTCAAAATGGCGAAGGGTAGTATGTCACCGAATGACCTTGTGGAGCATCTGACGCATAGTCTGGTGGGAGCGATAGGACCTGCCACGGCGAAGAGGCTTCGAGAGTTCGGAATCGAGCTCCATGTAACTCCGGCCCGTCACCTGATCAACGAAGCAATCAGGGCATTGGCGGAGGCCTGCGAAACGAGGCGCGCTTCGGGGGCGGCACTCCAGGCAGAAGTGGGTCCTCGCTAGTAGCGAGGGGGCATTTTCGTGACACTTACTATTGTTATTCTCAGTGACTTCCTCATACGTTAGTCCTTAAACCGCATAGCCGCTAGTCCTTCCATTGGAGAGGGACCATTGGAGCTCTGCTCCCTAGGCAAAACAGGCACCTCCATCCCAGCCGTGGGACTGGGAACGTGGGGCATCGGAGGTGGGATGAGACCCGACAGCTCGAATGATGTGGAAGCTGTTGAAGCTCTTACGCTGGGTCTCGACCTGGGAATGTCCCTCATTGACACGGCTGAAATGTATGGCGCGGGTCACAGCGAAGACGTCGTGTCACGGGTGGTGGAGGGTCGCCGAGATTCCGTCTTCATAGCGTCTAAGGTTTCTCCCAGCCACTTCGCCTACGACGACGTTCTGCACTCGGCTCAGATGAGCCTGAAGAGGCTTGGCGTGAAACAGATAGACCTCTACCAGCTTCACTGGCCCAACCCAAGGATACCTATTTCCGAGACGATGAGGGCTATGGGGAAACTGGCCGATGACGGTTTTATCCGGTACATTGGAGTGAGCAACTTTTCCACACA
>CAYIBO010000064.1:0-6365 GCA_964361545.1 uncultured Candidatus Bathyarchaeia archaeon | reverse complement strand
TCAGATAGTCTTGCCCGGTCCTGACAAGAAGGTTCTTCCTGCCGACCTGAACATTTTCCCTGGAAACTGGACGATTAAGACGGAGCAGATGTTTCGGGCCTTTGACCTTTCTTTCGCCCAGCACTGGAACCCCTCCATTTTTCCCTGGGACCAGCTGGACGCGAAGAACTTCGACCCGAAGGACCGCATGGCCCAGGCCTACTGGATGGCAAAGCTCGCCCTCTTCGAGAAATCCGGGATAGGGGCCTTCGGTTTCGGAGCGGTCCGGGCTGCGGAGCTGAACTATGAGGACCCGACCAAGAAGATGCTGGCATCTATCACATACGACGAATGCCGTCACGACGAAGTCTGTCGGAGGGCCTGCGCCAAGCTCTGCCCCAACTTTCCCTACAGCTACAAGCCCCAATCCGACTTTGAGAAAGACGCTTTGCGAAACATTGAGGCACTTTACGACGAAGGGAAGCGCTACTGGAACGGCTTCGTGAAGGCCTGGGACACTCTTGCGCCTGAGATGATTTTCGCGGGGTTCTTCTTCGCAGAGATTGGCGCGGAGACAATTTTCAACGCAATGCGCCAGACCAGCAAGCTCGAAATCTACCGTCAAGCCTTCCAGAACATAACCCGAGACGAGACACGTCACCTCGTCGCCACAATGGCGCTGTTGCGTGCGATGGCGGAACAATTCAATGAAGAGCAGAAGCTGAGGATCACGCGCCAGATGAAACAGGGGTTCATCTTCCTATCACCGCTCCTCTACAGGCCCAAACCAGATTTTTGGCGTCTCCCGGCTAACTTTGAGAAGGTGGACCAGCAAATGGAGGAAATTGCTAGAGACGCGGGTCTCGGGGTCCTGACATTGGAGGAGAAGATCAAGTATTGGCGTGAGGCGATTGAGAAGAAACGGCCGGAAATTGAGGAGATGGGCATCAAGATTCCTGCTCTTCCCGAAATAAGCGTGGAAGGCGTAGACGTACAGATTAAGAAGACAGAGACCATAGCCACAACTTTCTAGGAGAAGATGGAATGGCTAGCATTATTGTGTTATTCGGCAAGCCGAAGGACCCTGACGCATTTGATGAGCAATACTGGAAAGAACACGTGCCGCTGGCCAAGAAGATGCCTGGCCTCAAGAAATACACTATCCACAAGGTTGTGGCTGCACCTCGTGGAGAGCCGGGCTACTACCAGGTCGTGGAGCTCGAGTTTGAGAGTATGGACGCATTGAAGAAGGCCCTAGAATCTCCCGAGGCGCGGGAGTCTGGACGACATGGAGTCAAGATTGCCACAGGGGGAATAACGTTCCTCTACACAGAACCTAACCAGGCCTAAGAAGCCTAAGGCTCCTCTCTCTGAGGCAGCAAACAATCTCCAAGTAACCTTCTTCTACACGAACCGATTGCACCTTCTCCCTAGGAGCCCTCACGATTGGGCAGAATTGCGATTATTGGAGTTGGGCATTCTAAGTTCGGAAAGAGAAGCGACGCCTCTCTTCGCGAACTGGCCTTTGAGGCTTACAACGCCGCCCTGCAAGATGCGGAGATGGACCCTTCGAACATTGACGGATCCGTCGTCTGTTCAGCCACTCATTATGACAAACAGAGATCACCGGCAGGTGTCGTCGCCGAGTACCTTGGGCTGAACCCAAAGCCCACCTTCAATGTGGAGGCAGCTTGTGCCTCTAGCGCAGTTGGGCTTCGAACTGCCTGGGCCCTCATCTCATCAGGCCTCCACGACACTGTTGCGGTAATAGGAGTTCAGAAGATGACTGAACTCTCCTCGGAGGAGATTCAGGAGCTTATGGGTAGAGCGGGGGACGTAATGTGGGAGTCCCCGTTCGGCACAACGATGCCCGCCTACTACGCCATGTACGCGACGGCTCATATGTCCCGGTACGGGACAACAGAGGAGGATATGGCCCTTGTCACGGTGAAGAACCGCAAGTACGGCTCCAAGAACCCCAACGCCATGTTTCAGAAACCAGTCACGGTTGAAGAGGTTCTGAAGTCAAGATTGGTATCGTCACCCCTCAAGCTCTTCGACTGTTGCGCCAATGCTGACGGGGCAGCTTGCTTGATAGTAGCCAGCTCAGAGAAGGCGAAGAAGCTGAGTGACAGACCCGTATGGGTTGCGGGCCTCGGCCTCGCCTCAAGTCCGATGGGGCTTGCCGGTCGAAAGGGCCCCATGACGAGTTTCGACGTGTCGAAGAATGCTGCGAAGGCAGCCTACGAAATGGCTAGAATCAGGCCTAACGATGTTGATGTAGCGGAAGTCCATGATTCGTTCTCTATCACTGAGATTCTCAACTATGAGGACCTCGGGTTCGCGAAACCAGGCCAGGGTCCTAAGCTACTCAGGAGACACGAGACAGAGCTGGGAGGCAAGATCCCGGTCAATGTTGATGGCGGTCTCCTCGCCAAGGGACATCCAGTCGGAGCAACAGGAGCATCACAGCTCGTCACGCTAGTAAGACAGCTAAGGGGCGAGGCGGGGGAACTGCAAGTGGACCATGCGAAGATTGGCTTGGCGCAGAATATTGGCGGAATAGGAATGTATGCATCTGTAACGCTCCTAAAGGCGTAGAATTTGGGTTTCGAGAAGTTCGGAAAGTTCGGCTACGTCTCCCAGACCAAAGTCGCTTCCATGATATCATTCCTTGAGCAAGACCAACTGCCAGCGACCCGTTGCAAGAGATGCAAGACCCTGCATTTTCCCCCAAGAGCAGACTGCCAACACTGTCGAAGCAACTCCATGGATTGGGTCCCACTAGATGGAAAGTGCACCTTGGTCACATTTACGGAAGTTCATTTCGCCCCGCCCCAGTTCCAGCCGGAAGCACCCTACCTACTGGGACTGGCCGAGTTGGAAGAGGGTCCTAGGGTCTTTGCGCCGATTGACAAGTTCACCGACCGGGCAGCGCTGAAGCTGGGGATGCCCATGGTTCTCAGGGTTGTGAAGAGAAGCGGCGACGGTCTCTATTATCAGCTCGAAAAATAGCCCCTGGCAATCTCTCTGTTGATAGTGTTGGATACGCTACGTGCGCTAAATGCTAGGCTAGATTCACTGAGACATTCTTCGTCCGCGTGTAATATTGCAGCGACCTTATTCCCTGCTCGAAGCCTATACCGCTCTCCTTGAATCCTCCAAAGGGCGTCTGTGGAAACGTAACCAGATATTCGTTGATGGCTACGACCCCAACCTGTAGCTTGGAAGCTACATCGTGCGCGGTTTTCAGGTTGCTAGTCCATATTCCTCCATAGAGGCCGTAGTCCGTTTCATTGGCCATAGACACGACCTCTTCCACCGTTTGGAACTTCGTGATGCTCAGGACAGGCCCGAAGATTTCGTCGCAGCCCACCTTCATCTCACCAGTAACGTCCTCGAAGATTGTCGGTTCTACGAAGTTACCCTGTTGAAGCTTGGGATCTGACGGTCGCTTTCCCCCGTACAGGAGCTTAGCCCCTTCCGCCACGCCATCCTTAATGTATCCTAGAACGGTTTCCTGGCGCGCTTTCGAGACAACGGGTCCCATCTCAGTCGTCTCCTCGATACCCGGCCCCAGCCTCATCACCTTGGTCTTTGCAACCAGCTCGTTCACGAAGTTGGTGTATATGGATTCGTGGATGAAGGCTCGGGAGCCTGCCCAGCACATCTGGCCTGCGTTGGTGAAGATTCCGTCTTTTACGCTTCGGACTGCTTTCGAGAGGTCGGCGTCCTGGAAGACGATGTGGGGGTTCTTGCCCCCCAGTTCCAAGAGGACGTGTGTAACGTTCCTGGCAGCGGCCTGCATAACCTGCTTTCCTGTCTCAGCGGAGCCTGTGAAGATGATCCCGTCAACGTCAGGATTGGAGACTAGTTCAGACCCCACTTCGGCCCCCGAACCCGTCACAACATTGACCACGCCCTTGGGGACCCCGGCCTTCGTAGCGAGTTCTCCCAGCTTCAGTGCTGTCAACGGCGTAGTCTCAGACGGCTTAACGACAATGGTATTCCCTGCCGCCAACGCAGGAGCCATGCTTCTAGAAGCGAGAGCGATAGGATAGTTCCAAGGCACAATATGTACTGTCACCCCCAAAGGTTCTCTGAGAGTATAGTTGAGACGTTTCGGAGGAACGGGTATGGTTTCGCCCTCAATCTTGTCCGCCAGGCCAGCGAAGTACTCGAAGGTTCTCGCGGCCCAGGCAACATCGCCCTTCGATTCCCTGAGAAGCTTACCCGCGTTAAGCGTCTCGAGCCGGGCCAGCTCCTCGGAGTTTTCCCGAACGAGACCGGTCAACTTGATAAGAATTCGTCCCCGTTTGCTGGGGTCCATGTCCCGCCACTCGGGCGAGTCAAAAGCATGTCGCGCAGATTCTACCGCGGCCTCAGCGTCTTCTCTTGACGCTTTGGGAACTTCAGCGATAACCTGATTGTTAGAAGGATCAACAATTGACGAGAAAGAGTCAGAGGAGCCTTCCCTCCATTCTCCTCCGACAAGCATCTTCAGCCTCTGAATCTGAACGGTCATCTCGACCGCTGGTACGACGTGAGGACCCTATAAAAGAACACTTGGCCGGTTCAGAAATCATAAGGTCCCGGTGAAGCTATGCTGGAATTTCCGGAGAAACTTTCATCGTGTCGGCCATTTTGAGTAGCAGCTCTATTCTTCGTTGGAGGTCTGGGTAGAGGCTGAACAACCCCCGTTTGCTCCCTCCGATAAAGAGCCCGGCCCCGACTCCCTGGACAGAGTATATGGGTCCTGAATGTACTTTGATGAGGGCGGAAGCCAGTGCAAGGGGCCTCTGAGTATATCTCACCGACGAACGGTCAGCCAGCAGTTCCCTCTCCCTGTGGACAGCGGCCTCGAGAAGCCGGATGACAGGGTCGAAGGGGAAAGCAAACCGCGCAAATCTCGCAAGGCCCTTGGCTATGGAGTCGCGATTCTTAAGGTGCGACAATTCATGGGCCAGGACAGCCTCAACCTCTTCCGGCGACAGCGACTGAATCATCGAGGGAGAAACCGCGACCAGTTTCCGCCCTTTCAGGCTGATTGAGAATGCGTTGCCCAAATTAGCCTCTCGAAGGTCAGCGCCATTGATCCCCATTCTTCTGCAGAGTCCCACAAAGATGCCGACGACCTTCCCATCTGAGTAGGCTGGGCCTGTCATCGTGCCCAAGGCTTTAGGAATCGCGAACCTGCGCGCTACCACGGTCATGAGGGCGGCGATGGACAACGAGGCGAAGATGGAGCTTCCAAGCACGAACCGGCCTATGGCACGATTCACCGCATACTCTTCCAGGAAAACCGTGCACAGCACCAGGCTTGCTCCTATGAAGGCCCAAAGGAAGATCGAGGACAGGAGCATCGGATAGAGCGACAGTGACCGTCGGAAAGGGTTGCCCTTCAGGAGCTGGAATAGGGAGAAGCCTCCAAGCTGGACTAGCAGAGCCCCTCCGATAACTGCTAAGGTAGTGCGGTAGAGAAAGTAAGTTCCGTAGAAGTCTAGGCTTGTCGTTGCCCAGTCTCCCTTCGGACCTTTTCTTCCAGTCTCTTGAGCTGGTCCTTGGGAATCTCGTCCATGTAATTGTGAAGTGTGGATATGATGCTTGGACCGAACGCAGTAACTAGCCTATCAACGAAGCCCTTCACAATCTTACCCTTGACCTTGTCTTCAGAGTGAAGATGGTAAATGTACCTGGAACCCCCGCGTCCGACAGCCTCGTCCCGCGTCAGAAGGCCCTTCTTGTACAGTCTATCGAGGGTTGTGCTAATTGTAGTATAGGCAAGACCCCGCGAGGGCTCCAAGTCCTCAGCCACTTGTCTGGCAGAGGCTTTTCCGAGACGGACTACGCTGCCGAGTACTGCTGCTTCCAGCTGTCCTAGTTCCATTGCTGAACCTCATAACAACTGGGGGCTGACGTGAATATAGCTTTCTATTCCCGTCGCAGCTATCGCTATGCCAGCTTAGCCACGATACCGACTATGCCCGCCAATACGACCAGTATCGGTCCGAAAAACCAGGGAAACCCACCATCAAACTGGTAGGCCAACAGTCCCACCAGGATCAGTATGATGTCCCAGACGAGACTCCTCACCTGCCGGGCCCCTATTACCCCGACTAGCCCCAGCACGATGACGATTACGGCGTAGATGACGGAGGTGGTTACTGCTTCGATACTGGGAATGTTCCTCCGCCCAATCAGCGATAGAATGTCCTGAACCCCGGCGACAACGGTGACAAGGCCACCTAGGCCTGCCAGTATCCTTGCCAGGTCGAACGCAGACTGCTTCTCCTTCACCGGCGCCATCCTCTGGAGACGTTCGCGCTCGGATCCGAGCCATTTTAAGCTCTCTGATACTGTGACAAGCGACGCACCGGTTCAAGACA
>CAYIBO010000063.1:0-6511 GCA_964361545.1 uncultured Candidatus Bathyarchaeia archaeon | reverse complement strand
TGCGAGTGCTTGACATGGGCTGCGGAAAGGCTGTCAGCTCAATCTTCTTTGCGATGGAGTGCGGGGTCCAAGTGTGGGCAACGGACCTGTGGGTTGGGGCGAGTGAAAACTGGAAGAGGATAGGTGAAGCAGGTCTACAGGACCGCGTATATCCGATTCATGCTGAGGCGCACGCTCTACCGTTCGCTGATGAGTTCTTCGACGCGCTTGTCAGTCTTGATGCTTACCATTATTTTGGAACTGACGACCTCTACCTCGGCTATTACTCTCGTTTTGTGAAAGCGGGTGGCCAGATCGGCATTGTTGTCCCCGGGCTAGTGCAAGAGTTCGACGGGGGTTTGCCTCCTCACATATCGCCTTACTGGGGGTGGGATTACTGGAGTCTTCACAGCCCGCAATGGTGGCGCACCCACTGGGAGAGGACTGGGAAGGTCACTGTGGAGCTTTCCGACTTGGTTCCGGACGGATGGAAGCAATGGTTGAAGTGGCTGGAAATATGCGCCGACCAAGGCGCGCCGACTGACCACCAGGAAATAGAGATGTTAAGACAAGATGAAGGCCGAAATCTAGGCTTTACCCGAGTATTGGCTCGTAAGAAGTAGGCGCGGAACCGTGAGGTCGTTTCGAGTATTCATTGGTGTTGGCACCATACTTTTCGTAGTAGGTATCTACATGGTTCTTCCGGACTGGCCTGTTACAGCTACCTACACCGACACTGTCCGTCCTGGCGGAAATCTGTACCGCTACTACGAGGTCACCATCTATACTGGAGGCCGCATTTCCGGAGGTTTCTCGGAGACCGCGGGACACCCCGTTAGTTTCTACGTCTTTGATAAACCGCAGTACACTATGTTCCAGACAAATCCAGGTATTCCCGTGGGTCTCTTCTCAGCCAGGGAGGTTTCAAGCGGGAGTTATTCAGTCTCTGTCAATCTGTCAGGGACATACTACATTGTTGTGGGTCATGGGGTCGGTTTTGGGCAGTCGTCCCAGCAGGTCAACATCACGGTTACAATAGACGGCACGAACACTTTGATTCAAGGAGTAGGCCTTGCCGCCATAGCTATTGCAGTAGTCCTTTGGCTGGCCGGATACGACTCAAGAAGGAAGTCCACCTTCAGCCCTGGCCCATCGGGGTTTGATGGTCACCGATCCATATGCCTGTGGTCCGTTTGACGAGAGGGGGTCTATCTCTCACTGTGAAGCAAGCGAAATCTTTGACAAGCTAAGGGCATCTCCGGCGAGGGTTCTCGGCCAAGTCTTCGGCATACTTCCGAGTAATAGTCCCACATTGCCTCCCGCCACCACCTCAACGACCTGTCTCCCTCTCCGTAGTCAAACGCAAAGCGCTCATCTATCCCGCTGAAATGCCTGACTTCGGCTTCTATGATCTCGATTATGCATGACGGGCCTCCGTCCGAGGGATAGGGCTTCCAAACAAGTCAGGGCTTGAAACTGGTTTCGGACCCTGGGGAAATCCAGGCCGCATGGACCCGGCAATATGAGCGATTAGCTAGAAAGTTTGCAACCTTCCTTCCCTCAAAGGACGCACTATCGGTGGAGATTGGATGCGGCAAAGGACAGCTCACTATTCCTCTGGCGGGGCTGAGGCCGACCCACAGAATCATAGCGGTTGACAGGTTTGAGGGGTCCTACTCGGGGGATTATGACGATTTCATCTCTACATTATCAAGCAGCACACTGAAGCGAAGAATCAGCATCGTTGTAAGCCACTATCTTGACTGGCAGAGGCTACAGCCAGACAAGAAGTACGATGCAGTGATCTCTAGTGAATTTCTACCCGAAATTGACTCAACCGAATTGAATGCTTTCCTCCTTGAATGTTGGAGGATTCTAAACCCAGGAGGCGTAACCATTCACTCTTTCCTCTCGCCCGACCCACGGACAATAGGACAGAGACTCCTGATCGAGGCGGATTCGGATCCAAAGTGGACTAAGGACCCTCCCAAGGAATGGTTCTCTCCCCCTCCGAAACTGGTCCTTAAACAACTGAGACAAACAGGGTTCGTCAACGTCACGCCTTCCAGAATCAGGAGAACCTAGCTTTCAAGGCCAATGCAGCTAGGACCCTGCTCAAGGCTTGGGGTGTCAGAGACGAGTTCTGGAACAATTACCGCGAACAACTTCTGAGGAGAAGTCTGGAGATTCCTGACTGGGTCATAGTAGCGGGATTCAAACCATGAGGGAGTCTTAGAGTTAAAGCAGGGACCCGAAACAAGCAAACATTGGCCTTGTCTAAGCTAAGCCCGGGAAAGGACCTCTATGTCACCAAGATACGGAACGGCACCGTCATCGACCATATATCAGCTGGATACGCCCTCGACGTATTGAAAATCCTGGGAATCGACGGAAGGGAAGGCCACGTGGTGAGCGTGGCCATGAACGTCACCTCGAAGAAGCAGGCCAAGAAAGACATCGTCAAGGTGGAGAACCGGGAGCTGAAACAGGAAGAGGTTGACAAGATCGCCCTCATCGCCCCCGGCGCAACCATCAACATCATCCGGGATTATGATGTGGCCGAGAAGACCCGGGTCAAGCTCCCGGAAACGATCAAGGGAATCGTCCGTTGCGCAAACCCGTCCTGCGTATCCAACGCTGGCGAGCCGGTTGTGCCGAGGTTCATGGTTGAAAAGTCGGATCCGCTGAAGCTCCGATGTTATTATTGTTCGAGGTTCATGGAGAAACCCGATGTCCTCAAGCAGTTCTAGCCACTACCAGTTGAAAGCGGTCGACGAGCTTCGCGGGCTCTACCAAGAAAGACGCCCCGCCATACAGGCCCGGCTTGGCGAGTTTAAGCAGGTTCTTCAGCGAAGCGAAGAGGAGATTTTTGCGGAGCTCTGCTTCTGTCTTCTGACACCGCAGTCCTCTGCCAAGACCTGCTGGGACGCGGTTACTCGACTGAAGGAAAAGGGACTGCTGTTGAGGGGCAGTCCTCAAGAGCTTGAGCCTATTCTCAACAATGTCAGGTTCAACGACAGCAAAGCCAAGTACATAGTCCAAGCCCGGACCATGTTCTCGAAAGACGGAGACCTCCGCGTCAAACCCCACATAACATCGTACTACAATCCCTACGAATTGAGAGAATGGCTCGTTGAGAACGTGAAGGGTCTCGGCTACAAGGAAGCAAGCCACTTCCTACGAAACATTGGGCTGGGCGAGGAATTCGCAATACTCGATAGGCATATTCTCCGCAACCTAGCCCAACTAGGAGTTATACCAGAGGTCCCGGCCTCTCTCACGAAGAAGCGATATCTTGAGATTGAGGAGAAAGTGCGACGGTTCTCGAAAAAGATAGGTATACCAATGGCCGACCTGGACCTGCTACTCTGGTCCAAAGAAACAGGCTGGATCTTCAAGTAGGAAGACGGTAACATGGGAAAAATCGGGGTAATGGCTGACAAGGAAACAGCCATTTACTTCCGACTAGGCGGCGTCAAGAACAGCTGGGTCGTAGACTCCGCCGACCAAGCGGTCAAGACCTACGAGGACATCAAAGCAAAACAAGCAGTCTCCCTCGTCATTGTAACCGACACGGTCTTCAACTGGATTAAGGACAAGATTGGTCGTGGAAAGAAGGAAATCGAGCTTCCTCTAGTCGTGTCGATTCCAACACGGAAAGCAGGAGGAAAACCCCAGGTCGACCTTCTGGCCGACCTAATCAAGCGGACCGTGGGCGTAGAGATAAGAGTCCAGTAGCCTCAGGCTACCAGACACGACCAGACGGCTGATTGCAGATTCACAGTAGTTCTGAGGTCGAACATTACTGGCGCAAGTATCTCGACACGCTGAACCCAAAGGACCCCGTCCCGAAATCCCATGAGGTCTGGTACTTTGGAGATACAGAAAAACTGGCCAACGAACTGGCAGAACTGGTTAAGACGGGCCAGAAAACTGCAACGAATGCCTTGGTTTGGGAGGAAGAAGCAAAAGGCGAGCGCCCAGCCCGCGTCGGAGACGTTGTTGTCGTGACAGACTGACCAACGTATACTTTTCACTGGCTTGGCTTGGACATGGCTGGGCGTTTTCCTTGGACCGGCTAATACCGCATGGGTCTTTAGGCGTAACCCTGCCCGGCTGTGACCTTGTACCGTAAGAGTCGGTAACAGTATGGACAAATTCTGGCGGTTCGGGGATAGCCCACTATACCCAAAAGAGTGTAAGAAAAAATTGACTGATACATCAAACAGCAGTTGGGGCGCGTTCACTCCTGTGATGCCGGCCTTCATCAGACTGGTAGCAGGTGTGGTCGTACTCCTAGTTGTCCAAGCAGTTGTACTAGGGTTTCCGGGAATTCAGCAGAACATAACTGGAACGTCCATATCCATCGCCAACTTGGCAGTATTCTGCATCGGGCTAATCGTGGCTTTCATCGTCCTAAAGTTCGGCACACAACTCGCCAACGCTTTCTCGCATGCTTACAAAGCCTACAAGACATGGACCCCACTACTGACGGTCACCTTCCAAATCATATCCATCGGCATACTCTACGCGGTCACCAATGCACTGGCAGCTCCCTACTTCACCAGTGCTCCATGGGCCCTCCCACTGATCTTCCTAATGATTGCAATCATCCCAACGATCAGAGCACTCATGACAGTCGTCAGTGCAGTAGAGGGAAAGCCCTCTGCACCGAAGCACTTTCAAGAATAGAAACGGCACAACCCACCATCCCCCCAACCCACCTTTCCCTAAAGAGCCGGAGGATCACGCTATCGTAGATGCCGGCTAGGACAGCATGCCAGGACTATTGGAGAGATTTCCTCCTTTTTCTAAAATAGTATGCTGTGACGCCCAGGACCCCAACGGGGGCAGCGACACTGGCAATCAAGCCAGCAACAACTAACGGGTCGGGGCTCAGAGATTTTGTCTGGACTAACTGTAGGGCTATGGCCGCCCATCCAGTATCCAGCGCATTGGACGCTCTTGAGGATCGAATGCTGTCCCTAAAGCCTCCGTCAGGGTTCTGATGGGAAAGGATGAAGGCAATGGGCTTGGAAGCGTCTCCACCTCGGCCTAGAGCGTTGAGGGCTAGGGCAGTTAGAGAAGCCGAGTAGACATGGCTTTCTGTGGTGTTAGGGTCGGTGAAGTTCTTCGAGGCTGTTGCACTCAGAAAATCGAGTGCTTTGGTCACGCGTGCATCGTTGATGTAGGAAGCTGCTTTCAGTGAAAGAAGGGCGAGGGCTGTTATGCTTACGGGTTCCGGTGCGTGGGAGTAAATCGGGTCGGATTTCGTCGTTTTTGTCAGGTTGAAGCTCCCGCTAGAGGTTTGGAGTGAAATGAGATAGTCAATAGCTGCCTGTCGGCTTGTTGCGTTTATGGTCCCTGCGTCGGCTAGCCCCCATAGGGCCAGTGCGGTATCGACGGCACTCGCAACGTTTTGCCCATACGGTCCGGCAGTAGGGTCGAAGTAGCCTCTGAATCCTCCATTCTGCTCTTGAAGCTCCAGCAGACGGGAGGAGACACCTGTAACGTTGATGATGTCTAGATTCTGGCCGGCGGCGACGCTGTGCAACATAGCCCCGGGAACATCGGCCTCACCGTACTGACCCCAGAACCAAGAAGTCGACGCGTTCAGTTGCGCTGCCAACCAATAGTACGATAGTGCTGCCTTCTGGGAGTGGGAGTTGTTCAGCCATAGAGCGTGGGCGGCTACGGCAGTCCAGTGGTCAAAATAGTCTCCGTACGAGCCTGTGGACGACTGATTCGAGGCCAGCCATTGAAGGGCCGAGCTAACGGCCGCAGATGTTGTCGGCGAGAGCTCACCGTTCGCCAGGGGATGAATGTTAGCAGCAATTCCTGAGAAGGTTACGGAGAGTAAGAGCGCGCTTGCTACCGCGAACTTGAAAGCGGGCAAAGTTACCCGCCTCTACAAGGCTTCCAATTTAAGGCTTCAACACGCACACGATGCTGAGCAAGTCAAGAGGGCAACTGCAGTCATGTCAAGCCTGGACCCCGTGACTTTCGAGATCGTCAAGAACTCGCTAGTCTCCGTGGCCGAGGAGATGGGAGCCGTTCTCCGTCGGTCCAGCTTCTCCGCCAATATCAAGGAACGGAGAGACTTCTCGTGTGCGCTTTTCGATGCTGAGGGTCGGCTGGTCGCGCAGGCCGAGCACATACCTGTCCACCTGGGAGCGATGTCCCATTCTGTCAAGACGATCCTCCAGGAGCATCGGGGGGACATCGCCGAGGGCGATGAGTTCATTCTAAACGACCCCTTCCGCGGCGGGACACATCTTCCCGACATCACCATAGCCTCGCCGATATTCTACAAGGGCCAGTTGGTAGGGTTCGCGGCCAACCGTGCGCATCATTCTGATGTGGGAGGCGGGACCCCTGGCAGCATGTCGTCGCTATCGACCGACGTTTTCCAGGAAGGCATCAGGATTCCACCAGTCAAGCTAGCAGAGAGGGGCAAGGTCAACCGTCAGCTGCTGGACCTGATACTGTCGAATGTCAGGACCCCGAAGGAACGGCTGGGCGACCTTCGGGC
>CAYIBO010000062.1:0-6568 GCA_964361545.1 uncultured Candidatus Bathyarchaeia archaeon | reverse complement strand
CCAAGCCCATTCTACGCCCTGAACCGCCAAACCAGCCCAAACACCAGCCCAGACAGCAGCCACACATGGACCCCCCTATAGGGGGGGTGGTACCCCGACAGAACCCCGACCCCCAAGACACACAAGACCCTGACACGGAAAGCGAACTCAGCTCCTCTCCCCTCTAGCCCGCGCCTCCACAGACCGTAAGAAGCGGGGAAGCTCCTCCACACTCCGCACCTCCGTCCGCGCCAACGACCGTATCCTCTTCCACGCAAAATCGTCAGCCCGGACCCCACGCCGCGACAGTTCCTGGTACAGCCACAACCGCAGCTCTCCGCCCTCCCGGTCAAAATCCGTCAACAACACCACCCCATCCAGCCCATCAAGCTTCTCCAAAAACCGCACCCCCGACTCACCCCGAGCCTTCAAACAATAAACAACCCCCACAACACCCAGCTTCCGGAGAGCCGCCTCGTCCCGCCGGCCCTCCACCACAATCGCGACCCCAGACCCCGAACTCTCCCTCAACCGTTCAAGAATCCTCTTCGCCTCCTCAAGCTTCCAAGCATAGAAAGCCATACGCGGACTCCGCAACTGCCCGGGGTTCCGCCGCCTCCCCCTAGCCACCAACCCTTCCCTATCCAGCCTCCAGCCCCCGCATACCCTCCAAGACCTCCCCTCTCTTCCCAAAATACTCCCGGACAGGTGCAAGCCTCTCCGACAAGAACCGGCCCATGTTAGCCTTCAAATCCTGCGGATGAACCTTCCCAGCCACATACAACCTCTCCAACTCCCCATAACTCTCCACCTCCAAGTCACCACCATACTTTGCATCCCGCCGAAACACAAACCCACCAGCCCCCGCAAAAACGAGGGTTCGGAAGTACTCCAAAACCGGATTCCCCTCCACCACCCCAGGCGGACAGTAAGCCTTCCGCAACTTCTCACCAATCACCCCAGGCTCATCATGAACCAGTATACTGCTCTCCGGCTTGCTCTTGGACATCTTCGCCGCAATCACGCTACTCAACTTAGGGTCTTCATCAAAGCTCTCAGACGTATCCCCGAACCCCGCTAGACCCGGCAACAACGGCGTATGCATACAAACAGGCTTCCCCCAGCGCAGCTTCTCACCAACCTCCCGAGCCAAGACATGGGCCTTCCGCTGATCGATACCCGCACAGGCAACATCCAGCTCCATCTGGAAAATGTCAGCAGCCTGCATGCAAGGATAGAACATGCTAGCAGCCTCAGTATCCTGAGCCTTCATCTCCCGTCCCATGATTGGTAGAGCCCTCATTACTCTCTGGGCAGTAGTCGCCTTTCCAACTCTCAACACCCTGTCCCAGTACTCCGGCTGGGCTGCGAGCTCGGAGGCCCAGACATAATGGACCCTGTCTGGGGACAGACCTAGGGCTGTGAAACAGTGCTTGAAGTACTCGCCAGCCCTCCTAATCTTCGCCATGTCGCCTCCGAACTTGTTGTTGATCATGGAATGCCAGTCGGCCAGGAAAATGGTGAAGTCAAACCCGGCCTCCACCATGTCCCCCATCTTCTGGCCGCAGACGAGCCCTGTGCCGATGTGCATCAATTCGGGCAGGCAGACGCCTGCTTTCCGGAACACTCGAAGCCCCAGTAACCCCGGGGCTTCTTCTTCCCGGCCAGCAGCTCGCGCAGCTCAGATGGTTGAATAACCTCGACCGTCCCACGACTCACAAGCTCAAGGCGCTTCTCTGGGTCCATCCACTCCTCCTACCATGGCGCAGACCGCAGTCTGCTAAAAGCCTAGCCGAAAAGCCAGGGGAGGCGAGTTTCGCGTAAAGCCTCTTGCGAGGCTGTCGCCTGCAACACTAACACCCAAGCCTCACAGCGAAGACCGGAGTCTTCCCTCAGCCCGGCTCTCTCGAGGCAGGCATCTCACGCTCGCCCGGCCCAGAGAAGCGACCGTCCAACAATAACGCTTCTGGCCCAGCCAAAACTATTCTTACTTGAGCGGCACGTACATGCTTGACCGCGAAGCTCCAATGCCGGGCGTGCCGTGGACAACCTTCTGGTTGGTAATAGCAAACTCGCCCAGAAAGTGCCCGATCATCTCTGGCCTGATCTCCACCGGCGCATATTCCTTGCCCGTGTGCAGGTGAATAGTCAGGCCCAGCATCTCAGGTATGATGATCATATCTCGGCAATGGGTCTTAACAGGCTCTTTGCCGCCATTCTGTTTTCTCGCCTTTCGGATGTGCTCTAGTAGTATCCGTTGCTCGTTAGTCAGCCCCTTCAGCAGTGACCTTCGCTGGCGTGCCGGCAGCAGTTTGATGAACTCGTCCATGGACATCTGGCGTAGCTCGTCAACGGCATGCCCGCGGTAGGTGAACTGCTTTGGCATCGCTCAACCGTCCACGAAATCAGTACATGCGCATAATTAAGATTGCCTCCCCAGCTACCGGGCGAGCCGTCTCTTGGCTCTTCCCGTCTGTCGGGCTGCTATGTTTCCAACCTTTCTTCCTGGCGAGGTCCAACGTCCCACTGTAGTGGGCTTGCCTGCGTGCTTGTGTCTTCCTCCGCCGTGAGGATGAGAGGCCGAAATCATCGCCTGTCCCTTTACCACCGGCCACTTCCTACCCCTCGACTGTTGCAGGTACCATCTTGTTCCTGCTTTGAGGAAGGGTTTTTCGGTTCTGCCGGCCCCTGCAGCTACTCCTATCATGGCTCGGCACCTATCGTTTAGAAAGATTGTCCGTCTCGAGGGCATCCGAAGTTCGGTACCTTGAGGAGTATGCGATACCACCAGTGCGAACGATCCTGAGGATCGTGCGAGCGTACCTCCGTCTCCAGGCTTGTTCTCAATGTTACAAATCATGGTTCCTTCAGGAATCTTTCCCAGGGACTTTATGTTCCCAGTTTCTGTTGGGGCGTCCGACCCGATTGAAATCCGCTGGCCAACGGACAGTCCCTCGGGGGCCACGACATATGCTTCTCCTCCGCCTTCTAGGGCGAGACGGGCCAAGGGAGCCCCTCTGGCAGCCTCGTGGAGCAGGTCTCGAACCCAACCAGACCCGTGACCATTCACCGAATTGTACCCGGTCGGATGTATTCGTTTGTGGGTTGGGGCTCGGAAGACAAAGTAGCCACGACCACGACGTTGAACTAGAATGTTCTTTCCCATACCATTCCCTTCCTACAGCAGTCCCAGTTTCACGGCCAGTTCCGAGGCTTTGGACTCGGGGCTGAGTTTGACGTAGGCTTTCTTTTTCCCCTCGGGGGTTGTCAGCGTTGAGACTCTGTCGACCTTAACTTCGTAAAGCTCCTCGACCGCTCTCCGAATATCATGTTTGGTAGCTTCGTTGCGAACAATGAAAGTGATCTTGTTCTCTGTCTCGATCAGCTTAACTGTGTCCTCAGACATCATCGGGTAAACGATCACAAGTTCAGGATCTAGCCTAGCCATTATCTACCGCCAAGCCCTCCCGCTTATCATCTTGATGGCAGACTCGCTCCAGACGGTCAAGCGTCCAGGATGAGTTCCAGGTGCCAGAAGTTCAACGCTCAAGTCCTTGGCTCTTACGACATCCACGCCTTCAAAATTCTTGAAGGCTCGGTCAGCACCCTGGTACTCTCCTACAACAACCAGGGGACCCTTGGCGTGAACTGTTCGTCCCTTTCTATGCTTTCGGCTTTTCACAACCCGTTCAATATCATCCCACAATCCCAGCGTCGCTAGGACTCGTCTAGCCTGTGAGGTCTTGGCGAATTTCTCGATCTCGTCGCTCACCACTAAGGGGAGTTCAATGTCTTCGTCGAACCGGTGTCCTCTTTTCCGGACCAGCTCGGCCGATGCCGTGGCTGCAATGGCTGACCTCAGTGCCAGCAGTCGTTCCTTCCGATTGACTTGCCTGTCCAGCTTCTTGGTGGGGACCGGTGGAAATGCCATTCGTCCACCCACAGTGCCGGGGGCGAAGGCGGCGGTTCCTGAGAGAGGTCCTTCGCCGCCTATTCTTGGAACTCTTGAGATTCCTCGTCCCACTCCGAACCCTTCTGCAGTGGTTCGCTTCCCAGCCATTGGGTTACGGCCTTGGGGTTGGAAGCTATGGGACCGCTGAGTCACAACGGCCTTCTTGATCACGTCCAACCGTAGGGGAGAATCAAAAACTGGAGGGAGAGCTATCTCGCCAACAGGCTCTCCGTCAAGCCCCATTATCTTGGCAGTCTTGGCAGCAGCTCCCGACATTGTTCTATGCTCCCTGCTTGGAGGCCAGGCTAATTAGCTCCAGCTTCGGTGCTTCCCCCTGTGGCTGTCCTCGGGCCGGGTGGCGTAGCGCTACCAGCCTGTTGGCCGGTCCGGGTATTGTTCCTCGTAGTAGGGCGAACTCGGTTTTCACGGGTCCGTAGTGTAGGAACCCGCCTTTCGGTGTGACGTCAGTGCCGTTGTCTCCGATCTTCAGAATTTGCTTGTTGTACTCTGTCCGTTGAGCGAACCCCATCTGTCCCGCTCTGGGAACCGAGTACATTACGAAGTGTGGATGCCATGGTCCTATAGATCCGACTCCTCGAACGGTCTTCCTCGACTTGTGGTGGAGCTTCTTGATGCCCCATCTTTTGACCGGTCCTTGGATTCCCTTACCCTTCGTAATGGCGACAACGTCCACGTCTCCCCCCGCTTTGAAAACGTCTGAGATCTTTACTTCCTTCCCTAGGAGTTTCTTGCCCAACTCTATTCTTTCTTGGATCGCCCCGCCGTCTATCTTGACCTCGAAGAGGTCCGGTTCTTTCTTGCCAGTTTTGGCGAGGCGGGGCTGGCTCGCTACGATGACTCTGACCTCGGCTAGCCTGTCTTTGACCGCCTCCAACTTCTCCCATCCTTTGGTCTCGTCAAACTTCTCGGGGGTTTTAATAGCCCGGTCTAGGTCTCTGTGAGGTTGTGGGTGCCAGACTTCTCCGATGGTTCTGAGCCCGCCGCTCCATTTCTCATAGAATCTTAGACCAGTCACGACAAGTGGCGGTGTCTCAACTATCGTGGCGGGAAAGGTGACTTCCTTTCCATAGGTCAAAGACCCTTGGCGGTTGTCAGTTATCGTCACATGTGTCGTTCCCGCTTTGAAACCTGCGAATGCTAGGAGTTTCGGAGGCCCTTCATATTTGGGCCAGAACCTGATTCGCGGGGTCCATCGGGGGGCTCTTCCACGCGGGAGGTATGCTAGCGAGCCTCTTCTTGGCGCGCTGTATTTTCTGTGGCCCATCCGCTAAGCCTCCTCAAGCAGGTTCAGCACTGCAAGTGTCCCCAATAGTGCTTCTTCCGTCCTGACCGTTTCGACTCCTTGGTCTGGAATCGTGTTGATGCTGAACTCCAGTTCAGAGGCTCTGTCATTGCTCCTGGCGAGGATCTCTGGTACTCCTTCGCGAGGAGACCCGAATAGTAGCATGGGACGGCTGGCGGTCTTCCACCTGTCGCGTAGTTTGGCTATGACCTGGCGTATGTCCGTCCCTTTTCTTGAGGTTGATATGATCAGGTCTCGGTCGCCTCTCTTGACGAGTTCTCCTAGTGTACGAGTCTCTCTGCTAACCATAAACCCCCAATATATGTGTAACCCGCTGCGGTCAACCAACTCGCCTTCGAGTGATGGCGAAACGCGGGTGATACGAATAGTAACCCGTTTAGACCTTTCCAGCCGCGACTCTACTGCTACTGCATCTTTGAAGCCTGCATCTACCTTGGAACTTGGACCTGATGAGACAGCGACTCCCTCCCGCAGCTGCCCACGTCGTGGTTCTTCCCTGTCGGGATGGTGGGGGCTTCTGAGGGGTGGTAGGACTCCTGCGAATTCGAGGTCGGGGTCCATTTTGAAAAGGTGCTTTCGAAGGTACTGGGGTGTTTCCTGAAACTTTAGGATCTTCTCGAAAAGCCTAGCTTCTTCGTGGGCTTGTCGGGAGTCTTGGTCTTGGTAGATGACCGCTTCTTCAACCCGGAATATTGCCAGTGATCTTGCTAGGAGCCCGATGCGGGCCGTCTTCTCTCGTAAGTGGGGGATGTCGAGGGTGAATGTTGCGGGTAAAGCCACGGCAAGCCACTGGCGTCTCCTAGGGATCTCGAGCATGGTGCTTGGCTTGGAGGGGGGGAGATATGACACTTGGTTCTGTATGCTCTAGCGAACATTTTTCATTGCATGCTTCTAGCAGTTCGACATGCTACGGAGCCTAGACGATCTTGAGGACATCTCGAAGATTGATGCTGGCAATATGCTGGGCGCAATTAACCGGTTCCCAGATTTTCTGGTTGACGCGGCTCATTTCTCGCCTTTAGATGTCAGGTCTTCTCTCTCCCCTCACAATATTGTCCTCATGGGGATGGGAGGCTCTGCTTCCGCGGCAGACGTTCTTCTAGACTGGCTTCAAGATAGGATCACGGTTCCAGTTTCCGTGGTCCGCGACTGCGCGCTTCCAAGGTTTGTTGGCCCGAAGACCCTCTTCATGGCGGTTAGCTACTCGGGCGAAACCGCTGAGACCCTTGCGGCTTTTGATGAGGCTCGAAAGCGTCGTTGCATAACGGCCGCCGTGGCTTCGGATGGAAGACTGCAGACCCTCTGCAGCGGGA
>CAYIBO010000061.1:0-6946 GCA_964361545.1 uncultured Candidatus Bathyarchaeia archaeon | reverse complement strand
ACAGTCTGATCGTCCATCTTGTTAATGGCCACGACCATCTGCTTTACACCGAGGGTTCTAGCTAGGTAGGCGTGCTCTCGGGCTTGGCCTCCAGGTCCCACAGCCACCTCGAACTCTCCCTTCTTCCCTGAAACGACAAGAATGGACACGTCTGCCTGGCTGGCACCAGTAATCATGTTCTTGATGAAATCCCGGTGTCCGGGCGCATCGATGATGGTGTAGAAATTCTTCTGTGTCTCGAACTTCTGGAATGAGAGGTCTATGGTAACGCCTCTCTCGCGTTCTTCCTTAATCGTGTCGAGGACCCATGCGAACTTGAACGTGTCACCTGCTCCGATTTTCTCGGATTCTTTCGCGTACTGGTCAATGGTCTTCTGGTCGATGTAGCCTGCTTCGAACAGAAGGTGGCCTGTCAGCGTACTCTTTCCATGGTCCACATGGCCCATCACGATCAGGTTAAGGTGGGGCTTGCTACTGGACACTTCTCAGTTCATACTCCTAACTCGATGCAAGCGCAGAAATCGCCCCCGTGCTTTATAAAAAGCCTTGTCCCCTCCACGAAACACAGTCCAATTCAGAACACATTTTCCATCAGCCCGGGTTCGGGAAAAGGTCTAAAAAGGGATTTTCTTTGCGGCTGGGCACTTCAAAGGCGCAACGTTTGCTAGAAACCACCTCGAAACACGAAGCGGCACCCGCCAGCCTAGGAATACAGAAAACCCAGTACGATATTGCTGTTGAACAGTTCCAGCGCGCAGCCGACGTCATGAAACTAGACCCCAACGTTCAGGAGATCCTACGAAAACCAAGACGAATACTCAGCATAAACTTCCCCGTCAAAATGGACGACGGAAGAATTCTCCTCTACCAGGGTTTCAGATGCCAGCACAACAATGCGCTGGGACCCTACAAGGGAGGAATACGATTCCACCCCAACGTCACAATCGAAGAGGTAAAGGCGCTCTCCATGTGGATGACCTGGAAGTGCGCGGTTGCCGGGGTGCCCTTTGGAGGCGCGAAGGGAGGAGTAACGGTCAACCCTAAGCAGCTCTCCCGCGACGAACTAGAAAGGCTGTCTCGATCATTCTTCTCTATGATAAGTGAGATTGTCGGTCCCTACCGAGACATTCCTGCGCCTGACGTGTATACTGACTCTCAGACCATGGCCTGGTTCATGGACGAATACAGCAAGTTTGAGAAGAACAATGCGTTTGCGGTGGTGACTGGAAAGCCGATCATCATCGGTGGATCGTTGGGCAGAGATTCTGCTACAGGCCGCGGAGTCGCAGTTACCATAGAGGAAGCCGCCAGGCATCTCAAGATGGACCTGAAAAAGTCCACCTGTGCTATTCAGGGATTTGGAAACGTCGGCTCCTGGGCCCATCAGTTTCTAGAAGAGGCCGGCGTCAAGATCGTCGCCGTATCGGATTCCAGAGGAGGAGTCTACAAGAAGACCGGACTGTGGTTCAACGATGTGGCAGCTTACAAGAAGAAGACTGGTTCAATCATCAATCTGCCAGAAGCGGAAAACATAACAAACGAAGAGCTCCTCGAACTGGATGTGGACATACTCGTCCCGGCGGCTTTAGAAGATGTAATCACTGAGAAGAATGCCCGCAGCATTAAGGCCAAGCTAGTTGCAGAGGGGGCAAATGGGCCCACCACACCAGAAGCTGATGACATTCTCTTCAAGAACGACATTACCATGATACCGGATATACTTGCAAACTCGGGCGGGGTCAGCACCAGCTATCTGGAATGGGTTCAGAACCTACAGCACCTCTACTGGAGCGCTGAGGAAGTTGACCAGCGGTTGAAGACGATAATGACGAAGGCCTTCGCGGAAGTCTGGAGAACCACCCAGGAGCATAACGTGGATATGCGTACCGGTGCCTACATCTATGCGATAGCCAAAGTCCGGGACGCTATGAAAATACGCGGCTGGGTCCACTAGAAGACAGAAACCTGCCAAGAAGAGAGAGCCGCGAGCTCACTCTAGTAGAGCTTGCAGCTTCTGAGCCTCGTTGGCCTCTTCGGCCATAGCGTCAATTGCAAGCTTGTAGGTTATCAAGTCAGTGTCCTTTGTCTTGCTAGCAAGACGCTGGTAAAAGTCTACAGCCGACCTTTCCAGCTTCAAGCTGTCCCTGATCATCGCCTTGAGATCATTGCCCCTTCGAGGCGGTTCCGTGTATGGATGGAAGCTTCTCTTCTCCCACTCGGTCGGCTTGGAAATGGGGATCCCCCCAAGCTGGATTATTCTCTCCATGAATATCGACGCGTGCTCCCACTCTCCATCCGACATCTCCTCAAACATCTTGGCGAGTGGCAAGGAGTCTATTCCGCTGGCCATCTTGCTGAGATAGAGATAACGGAACGCAGCAAGGGTCTCAGCCGCCAGTGCCTGGTTAAGGTCTTCTAGAAGAGTTGGTTCCTTCTTGGCTGACAATATGGGTCTCGGTAGAGCTACTTCCGGAGTTTATTTAGCCTTATTCTGCAGAGATAGGGCTACTCCAACGGTCCTCAGTTGGCTTATAGCATGGAAACAACCATCTGTCCATTGACATCTTATTGTCGTTGCTAAGAGTCTCCCAACTTCGGAAATTATCCATTCTCACCCTCGTTGGTAGCGTAATGCTCCTTGTGCTCGCGGCTACCTTTCCGCGGCTAACCGTGGGACTAGCGGTTTTGGCGATCCTCGTGTATTCTGTCCCGTTTGTCTTTTTGATGTATGTTTGGCCACGGAGACGCGAGAGACAGGCCACCCAACATTTGTGGGTCAGAGAACTGACCCCCGAAGTTCTACAAGAGTGGTATGCAAGCGGAAGAATCACCAAGGAGGATTTCGAACGAATGACACGCGACCTCGAGAATAGACGTTAAACCCGAATACCCCAATTCTGCAACCTCTAGAGTGTCGAAACCTTGGGCCAGCAAGGCACTAACACATTTTCTCGATGGAGCAACTATCTCTCTCTAGTGAGAATCCCCAACTGTATGATCATCGGCCTCGCTGTCGTGGTAGGAGAAGCCATCGCACTGGGAACTGTACCACCATTCGAGAAGGCATTGCTCGGTTTCCTCACGGCCTCATTGATGATGGCCGGGACCATGGTGTTGAACGACATCTACGATGTCGAGATTGACAAAGTCAACAGCCCTGACAGACCCATAGCATCCGGCAGGGTCGAGGTTCGTGAGGCATTGGCCTTCGGGATTATTCTTTCGGTCTTGAGCATTGCCTCCTCCTTCCTGCTCGGCGTCTGGACCCTCCTCACAGCGACCCTGGCACTAGTCCTAATGATCTACTACAACACCCGCGGTAAGAAGACGGGACTTTTCGGAAATGCTGTTGTGAGCTTCAACGTGGCTCTACCTTTCTTCTACGGCGGACTGGCGGTGGGTTCCTTGAACCCTCTGTTGCTTGTTTTCTCCGTCCTCGCATTCCTTGCCAATCTTGGTAGGGAGGTCGCGAAGGGAATCCCTGACGCTCAGGGCGATCGTCAGCTGGGCGTGAGGACTCTTGCTGTGTCTCGGGGTCCGAGAGCGGCGGCAAATGTCTCGGCTGTGCTGTTTCTGACAGCAGTGGCTCTTAGCTTCCTTCCGCCATTGTCCGGAGGTGTTTCCTCTCTCTACTTCCCAGGTGTGGTCTTGGCAGATGCGGGGTTCGTCTACTCGTCTTCACGATTATTGTTGGACCCTAGGCCAGAGCCCGTTCGGAAGGTTAAGACTTGGGTCCTGCTCTGGATGCTCCTCGGGCTACTCGGTTTCCTGTTAGGAGGAACTGGTCTTTGAGGCCAGTTCTGCGACTAGTTCCCTAGCACGGTCCAGACGAACCTTTTGTTCTTGAACCATCTTCTCAGCGACTTGATTGACCATCTCTCCTTGTGCCCCTGCCATTACCGCAATGTTCCTTGCGTGAAGGGACATGTGACCCCTCTGAATTCCCTCAGCCGCCAATGCCCTGAGGGCTGCTAGGTTCTGAGCAAGACCCACAGACGCCATCACCTCTCCCAGTTCCCGGGCCGTCTTGACACCTAGAATCTTGAGACAGATCTTGGCGATGGGATGGACTGCGGTGATTCCTCCGACGATGCCCAGTGCAGCCGGGAACTCTATCGAGCCCCTGAGGTCTCCCTTCTCGTCCTTGCGCCATGTTGTAAGAGGAGAATAGTGTCCGTTGCGAGCGGCGTAGGCGTGTGCCCCGGCTTCAATGGCGCGGGTGTCGTTGCCTGTGGCCAGGCAGACGGCGGCGATTCCGTTCATGACTCCTTTGTTGTGGGTAGCGCACCTGTACGGGTCCGCTGCTGCGAAAGCGTATGCGTCAACGATTCCGTCTACGACCTCGTCTCCGCCTAGAGCCTCTTTGGAGATGTGGGTTGTTGCCTGAGCGAGGCGTCTGTCAGCGAGGTTGGAAATGATTCGCAAGTTTACACGGCCCTTGGACAATCGTTCCATGAGCGGTGCCACGGCCTCCGCCATGGTGTTGACGACGTTCGCACCCATGGCATCTCTGCAGTCAACAAGAAGCTCGGCAATCACCATCGTACCAGTAATGCTGGGGAGGACTCGGACTCGGAGGTCCTTTGCTCCGCCTCCCATGGAGACTAGCATAGGGTCTTGTTGGTTGGCTCTCTCGAGAATCTCTCCTTTGGACGCCAGGATCTTCTTCTCAGCGTCTCGAGGTGAGGGACACCTGACAATCTGGATTTGTCCAACCATGGTGGATTCTGTGCTGGTTGCCTTGAACCCTCCAGTAGTCCGTGCCATCTTCGCTGCGTTGCTCGCGGCCGCTACCACTGAAGGCTCCTCAATAGCCATGGGGACCAAGTAGTCCCTATCGTTGATGAGAAAGTTGACAGCGATGCCTAGTGGTATGGGAAAGACCCCTACAACATTCTCTATCATGCGTTCGGCAGACCCGAAGGGCAGGGAACCAGTCTTGAGGATTCTAGCCTCCTCTTCGGATAGACCGGCAAATTCCTCGACCAGTGCGAGTCTTTCGTCTGAAGAGAGCTTGTAGAACGAGGGAATATCGGAAGTCTTCTTGAAACCCTTTGTCTCCAAGTCTCACCTTCTCCCTCTTCCTTTCGCGAATTGATCGGGGTCGAATTTTCGGGCCATAAGCCACTCCCTTGTTGAGCCTCTGATAACGGCCGGGGCTTTCTGGAGTTCGGCCACGTTCTTCGACCCCGTGAGAAACATAGCTGTCCGCAGCTCGAGGAGAATCATCTCTAGCCTCTGCTTCACTTCCTCCACGCCGCCCGGTGTCGACTTGAGAAAGGGAAGCGCTAGACCGAAGGCATCTGCGCCGAGAGCTAGCGCTTTTGCTCCATGCAGCCCATTCCGAACACCGCCGGACGCTATCACCGTTAGCTGCGTTGACCGTGAGACTTCCACAATGCTTGCTACAGTTGGTATTCCCCAGTCCCAGAATATCTCACCAAGCCTTTCGTGAATCGGCGAAGCTTTCTCCTTAGCCCGGTAGTATTCAACCGCAGCCCAACTGGTGCCGCCAGCACCTGCAACATCCACGCCCTTCACCCCAATCTTCTCCAGCGCGACGGCGGTTTCGTACGAGAAGCCTGCCCCTGTTTCTTTGAGGACAATCGGGACTCCTATCTGCTCCGCCCCTTCACGTATTTTTTCCATGGCTCCTTTGAAAACGGGTTCACCTTCCACTTGGACGCATTCCTGGACGCTGTTGAGGTGAATGTAGAGCGCGTCAGCATTGATCATCTCCACCGCCTTCTTCATCTCGTCAACCCCATAGCCTTTGACAAGTTGTGGGGCTCCAAGGTTGGCGAAGACCAAGGCGTTGGGAGCCCTGTCGCGCACAATCTTGTAGGTGTAAGCGAGCTCGGGCTTTTCAATTCCCGCCCTCTGACTTCCAACCCCAATCGCAATCCTCAGCTCCTCAGCGGCTTGGGCCAGAATCTCGTTCAGCTTTGCAGCTGTCGGGGTTCCTCCCGTCATCGACTCGATGACCAGCGGGGCGGCGAGGTCGTGTCCGAATAGCTTGACAGACAGGTCCACATCGTCCCGGTTTACTCCCGGGATAGCGTTGTGGACTAGTTCAACATCGTCGAAGCCTGTCTTCTTTGTCTTGAACTGTACGTCTTGCTGCATGGTGGTCTCTATGTGACTGCGCTTTCGACGTTCTGTCTCAGCTTCCAACAATACCACAGGCTTTGAGCGTGTTTCCGGGCTAGCCTATTTGAGCACTGTCCCGGTCGAAACGGCCCTGGCTCCTTCGGGGTCCATTGTCACCATGTAGGGAATGCCTCCGTGCCTCTTGAGAGCTCTCGCTATCGAAACCTCGTCCTTGTTGTTCTGGCAGACGGCGATGATGCAGCCGCCTCCTCCCGCGCCGGTGAGCTTTGCCCCTAGAGCGCCCTTCTCCCTCGCGACTTTCACAAGCTGTTCCAGCTTGGGATGCGAGACCCCTATTTCGACGAGCAACTCCTGGTTCCTGTTCATCAAGGCCCCCATTTCCTCGCCGTCTCCTCTGTTCAGCGCTCGAACAGCACTTTCGGAAATCTCCCTCACCTCATCAAGATGGACATCGAATAACTGCCTTCTCAACTGGGACTTTCGAACCACAGTGCCCACAAGCTTCTTCGTTGATCGGTGAATTCCTGTGTCGCAGACGAGAACGTGCGGCGGGCTCTTCAGCTTCAGCGGTTTGATAATGTTGGGTCTAGTGAACTTGATAACCCCGCCAAAGATGCTGGCCGCATGATCCACTCCAGAGGGTTTTCCGTGGAGATAACTTTCGGGACCAAAAGCGATCTTGAACGATTCTTCTCTTGCTAGCTTGGCGCCTTTGGCATTGGCTACGGCTGTTATTGTGGCTACTGTGATGGATGCTGAGGACCCGAGACCGGCACCAACAGGAATTTCGCAATAAACATCCGCCCCCTCACGCCAAAAAATAGGATGCGGTTTT
>CAYIBO010000060.1:0-7017 GCA_964361545.1 uncultured Candidatus Bathyarchaeia archaeon | reverse complement strand
ACCCGGCCTAGGAGCAGAGCACGATGCAACACTCTGCGTCATGGAGACTTGGGTAATCCATAATGGTTCACTGGAGCATTGGCCTGCTTGCAATGGCTACTTCCTGTCTGGCTCTCTACTTCAACCTCCGCTTGAAGAAGAACTACTTTCTCGACTCGAAATTCTTCCTAGCCGTAGCCAACACGGGTTTCATACTAGTTCTCGTACAGAACATGGTCTCGGAACTGGCGAATGTTCCAAGCTCCATAACCCTCTTTGTATTGCTAAACGGTTTCATGGCTGCCTCCCTCGGGTTCGCAAGCTTCCTCCTCGAAAGAAGCGGAGGAGGGACAGGCATTCGTGAACTCACAGGCTTCCTCTCAAAGCCTCCAAGAACCTTCACCGTCTACCTCGGCATTGTAGTATCCTGGACGCTATTGTCGGTTCTCCTGCAGCCTTTCCAGCTTCAACAAGCACCGGGACCCGAGGGGACGTTATACTACTACACATACGACTCTTGGTGGCTTGCCTTCAGCGCAGTCCTAGTAGGGTCATTCTTCGCAGGACCCGTATACTCCCTCTACCGCCAGTCCCTGAGGGTGAGGGATGCGAAGGCGGTTCGGTCCATGAGAATACTGGTCTTCAGCTGGACGGGCTTTGGAATCATGGGGTTCTTCCAGGGAACGGCCGGGTCCCTCGCGGCATTCACCCAAGACATCGGGGCAATAGTAACCAGCTTCCTCTTCATACTCGTCAGCCTCGCCTTGAAAGAGCCAACTTTCCTGAGCAGGGTCTTAGCTGGCGGAGAGGCGGTTAGCCGGGCGGTCTACTCGTCCGATGGTGATACGATAGTTCTCTACAACATGGACTCTGACCGTCGAAAACTCGTGGACGGTATCGCACGAGAAGAACTGGCCGACGGGCGGGACGTGGTATGTTTCGTGCCCAAAGCAGATGTGCCATTGTACACAGCTATCCTGAGAGGAGCAGGTCGTCAAGGTGCTACGGGACAGGGAGAGGTGGACATTCAATCCATCGAGACGGTCCTCAGCGCAGTAGCCGAGACCAACACCCTTCATCCCGGGTTTTCCCGGTCGAAAAGGGAGCTCATCGACCTAGGCGAGCTGGACTCCTCCACAAGCCAACGGGTTATCGCCAAGGTCCGAGCCATGGACGCTCTCCCTGGGCCGGCGCGGGCTGTCAGAATCTGGGCCATGAAGGTTGAAAGCTCTGATTCTGGCCTTGTTAACGAGATACGCGATTTCACGCCCAAAGCTCGAGTTATCGACCTAGCCGGCCAGCAGGACTCTTTCTCGAAGCTTCTGGATATGGAGCACCAGAAACTTTTGGGTAGCAGGGTCCTCCTCGAGTATGATCCGTCCAGCAATTTTGAGGACGTGGTCCTCAAGTTCGCCCGGGAATTCCAGGCAAACGTGGAACCCGTCGCCATCTTCACCAGCATGGGAAGCCCTGTCTATTGGCGGGTTAAGGGCCAGCACAGTGTCCTAATCTTCAGCTCCAGCACCAAGACCTCGACCCCGCTTAGAGTCTCTCAAGAAGAAGTTCTGCTGCCTGAAAGGGACACGTCGCTTCTATTGGATGCGGTTGATAAGTTGCTGCAAGCCTACCCGGGACGTTCTGTGGGAATAGCAATTGACATCCTAACCGACCTCATCCTTTCCCAAGGGTTCGAGAAGACCTACGGGGTCTTCTCTTCGGTGGCGGAGATGGCGGAATCTGAATACGCCACAGTCCTAGTGCTTGTAAACTCTGCGGCTTTGGAAGAGAGGGTCCTCAACGGCATAAGAGGGCTTTTCAGGTTCCAGATCAGGTTTGATGCTGAAGGGTTGAAACGGGTTCGGGTTCCCGACGCCCCGCCTCGCAGGGTCGAAGAACTTCCAAGCATGTTAGGCGGGCAGAGCGTGCCTTTGGGCGGCAGCTGAACGAGCAGAGATACTTTCTCCCCTCGATGGCTTATCTGCTTCGACCACATTACGAACATGTCAAAGCCCGCAGAGTTCAACAGAACTGTCCTGGAATTCCTATCTACGACTTAGTGATCCAAATCCACAGTTCATTTTCACAGAGAACAGCCGCACGGCTTCGACTCTCCTAATCGGACAGGTTGCCAGTCAGCGCTAGGAGCTGCTAGCCCCTGTATTGACCTTCCAGCATGCTAAAGCATGATCTCCTCTTTCAGACCCAGAATCACAGCTTCGCATACCAGAGGTAGCAGACTGTTCCCAGCAGGGCGAATGCAACCGACGGGGCGATTAGGGCTGAAATGGGTCCTAGCAATCCGTGGGCTTGAGGCAGTGACCTGAAAGCCTCCACCGCCCATGTCATAGGGTTACTTGCAACTAATGGTGTTAGGATGGAGGGAAACACTGTTGCTGGATAGAACAGCGTGCTGAGGAAGGAGAGGTAGAGCTGAATAGCGCTTCGTACGGTGACGAACATTTCGATGCTGGAGGCGAAAGACGAGACCGTGATGGACAGTCCTACGATACCGAGCGAGAACAAGCCCACGATCATGAAGGCTGCGAAAATGCGTGGGTCGAACGTTATTCCGTAGAGGTAAGATATTACAAGCGTGCCGGGGAATGTGGCGATGAGGCTTCTCACCACGCCTCCTAGGACCCTTGAGAAGGCGAAGACGGGTCTTGGAGCAGGCAGGCTGAGAAGGTACGAGGTCAGGTCCTTGATGTACTTCTCCCGCCAAACATCCCTTCCAGACTGAAACGCGGCAACGCTGGCCGTTATGAAGTTCGAACCGGGAGCAATGTACAAGAAATAGTTCCCGCTAGGGATCAATCTCCCAAAGGTGGCCGCTGTTACGAACAGGTCGATGGCAAAGTTGGCGAACATTATTCCGATCAGGAAAGTGTCGGAGAAGAGTATCCGAACATCCCTCTCCACCACCAAGGGGATGAGCCGGAGGCTACTCAGGCGTAGACTCCTCCCTCAAGCCGTCGGAAGTAGAAGGCTGCTCCTAGGCCTAGGAATATGACCACGAAAGCGACGAGTCCTGTGATCGCCGGAAGGTCCAAACTCAAGCCTATCAATGCAGCCCTGGTACTGTCGGCTGCAAAGCTGACGGGGGAGAATGGTGCGAGGGCGGCAACATATGTCGGCATGTAGGCTATGGGATAGAGGGCCGTGCTTGCCCTTGCGATGGCCAACTCCAGCAGGGCCAGTACCACGTCGAACCTGTTTGCGCTTCGGACGCTCACAGCCACTGTGATGGATAGGCCGGTGATTCCGAAGGCGAGCAGGAAAAGGTCCACGAGAGCCGCGGCCAGGGAGAGGGGGTTCGAAAACCTCTCCAGGAATGCTACAATTGTGAACATGGGAATAATGTAGATCATCGCCCGGACAGCACCGCCCAAGGCTCTTCCAACAATGAACTGCCTGCGCGAGACCGGTAACGTAAGTAGGTAGTCTAGGACTCCTTCTTCTGCTTCCTCGAAGATGTCGTAGCCTATTATGAACGATATGGATGCTATTGTTCCCACTACGCTTCCCACAGCGTAGTACTGGAAGAAGTCCAGCCCCTGAACACTCACGAGGCGGCTGATCAAGGTTGCGAAGACGAAGAGCTGGATGATGAAAGCTAGGCTTCGGGAGATTATGATCCAAGGTGTTCTGAAGAGGACTGAGATGTCTCTGATTGCCATCTGAATTATGGGGGTCGCGCTGGACCCGGGCCTGGCGAGCAGGCTATTCGAGACGCTGGCCTGTATAGCTAAGGAAGACATCCTCCAGTGTGACCTCCTTGAGATGAACACTGTCGATCTTGAATCCGAGGTCTGACAGTGTCTCGACGATTTTTGGAAGTAGCAGTCTTCCCGAGTTTAGGTAGACCATTATCTTATTGTCAACTTTCTTGACCTGGCTGACCTCGCTGAAATCTGTGAGAAGGTTCTCTGTAACCTCAGGTCCCTGGCTCACCGTCACTTCCAACACTTCGCCTCCCTTCTGGGTCCTCTTCAACTGTTCTGTCGTACCTACTGCAACAAGCTTTCCAAGGTTCATGATTGCAACCCTGTCAGAGAGTCGTTCGGCCTCATCCATCATATTGGTGGCCACAATCACTGTGGACCCTTCTTCCCGCAACCCTCGTATCATCTTCCATACCAGTAGCCTGCTGGGAACGTCGAGGAAGGCTGTGGGCTCGTCAAAGACAGCAATCTTGGGACGCTGAGCTAGGACTTTCGCGTCCTCAACTTTTTTCTTCATGCCACCACTCATCAGCCAAGTCCTCTTCCCCCGAGCGTCCCAGAGATCCAATGTTTTCAGAACCTCTTCAACCCTCTTCTCCCGCTCCTGCTTGCTGAAGGTCGTCGTCATCTTCAGGTGCCAGTTCAGCACGTCGAAGGCTCCTAGAATGCCGTCAACTCTCGGGTCCTGAAAGGATATGCCAATCATTTTTCGGACCTCGTTCGGCTGGTGGACAACATCGAGATTCTGAACCGTAATGGACCCGCTTGTGGGACGGTAGACCGTTCCCATCATGAGCATGAGGGTTGACTTTCCAGCTCCGTTCGGGCCGAGTAGGCCGAGTATCTCCTCATCTTCGATGGTCAGGGAGAAGTCCTTGACCGCGTCCACGTTTCCGAAACGTTTTCCTGCCTTGTCGAATATTATCATGTCAGACCCAGATTTCTATGTGAAGTCGCACTATCAGCCAGCAGCTTACACCCGATAGCCCGGATTCGATCGCTCCGGAACGGCCGGATAAAAACCCGACATTGAAAGCGACGCTTTTTCAAGCAAGCATCGGCTGAGAGGTGCGGGATGGAATTCGCCAAAGTCGTCTTGAGGCGACGGATGGTACGGGCTTTCAAGCCAGACCCCGTGTCGAAGAAATCCCTTGACCGAATACTAGAACTGGCACAGCACTATCCCAGTGCTGGCTTTAGCCAGGGAGTAGCATTTGTCGTCGTGACCGAACTGAAGAGACGGGGGAGGTTGCAGAAGCTCAACCGTCTGAGGGGCAACGCTCCTCTACTGGTAGTCCCATGCGTGAGCGAGAAAATCTACCACGACAGATACCATGAGCCCGATAAGATACAGCCAGACGGCACAGAGATCAAATGGCCAGTACCCTACTGGATCTTCGATGTCGGCTGTGCTTCGGTTATCATCCTGATGGCGGCGGTGGACGAAGGGCTGGCGGCTTATTTTGCGGGAGCTTTCCGGCCGGAAATCCTGCGGAAGGAGCTTGGGATACCAGATCACTTCTTGCCAGTGGGAGTCATCTCCATAGGATATCCAAATCTCGACGAGGACATTCCTTCTCCATCCCTAAAACGCGGGCGACGGCCGTTCAATGAGGCAGTCCACTTTGAACACTGGTGACCTAGGCCGCGTCTTAGCCATGAGGGCAGGTCGGAGGGATCGGCAAACAATCAAGCTGACAAGCGTTTAGTGCTCGTGGCAACACCACTCCTCCCAATCTCATGCGACTGTCAGGAAATCACGTCGTAGTACAGCCGCCGGTTACTCTTCCCCTTATTCTCCAACTTGAGAAGCGAAATCTTGCCAATCTCTTTTAGGCGGGCTACATGAAGACCGCCGTCGGCCTGCCTATCGACTCCCTCAATCTCAACAATGCGTAGCTGATTTTCTGCAGGAGGAGCAGCGTAGGCAAGCTTCACCAGCTCAGGCATCTTCAACGCCTCCTCACGGGGAAGAAAGTAGGTCTTCACGGGAGCGTCCCTTCCAACCAGATCATTAGACTCGTCAACGAGACTTTCGATCTGGGATCGGTCGAAGGATTCCAGGTTGAAGTCCATTCTTGACCGGTCAACATCGATTTGGTTGCCTGTGATGAGGCAGTTGGCCCGCGTATAGAACAGGGCGCTCAGGAGATGGCCTGCGGTGTGCATTCTCATCAGCCGATGCCTCCTCTCCCAGTCGATCATCCCTCTTACCTTGTCTCCGACGCTGAAGGTCGGAGGAGAGTCCAATTTGTGAAGGATCTCGTCCTCCCTGGTAGTTTCGATCACCTTCACCCCGCTCAGGGTCCCTGTGTCACAGGCAACTCCTCCGCCTCGCGGGTAGAACAGCGTCAGGTCAAGCTGAACCCTCTGTCCATCTACGCGGACGACCTTGGCTGTGAACTCTCGTGCGTACGGTTCGTCCCAGTATAGCTTTCTCGTCAACAGGACCACTCCTCAGATGGGGGTTGTGCGAGGGGCTCGGGCCTAGCGTGCTGGAGTAGTCTTTGCCAGTATAGCTTCCTTGGTTTTCTTCGCCTGTTCGTAGACTTCGCGAGCCTCTCTTACACTTGCGTTCTTATGGACTATTTCTCGGATGGCCTTGATCATGGCGACCGGGTGTTCCGACTGCCAGATGTTTCGGCCCATATCCACCCCAACCGCCCCTTCTCTAACCGCATCGTAGGCCAACTGAAACGCGTCAAGCTCTGTGTCCAGCTTCGGGCCTCCTGCAACGACCAACGGGACCGGGCAGCCTTTGAATACTTTCTCAAAGCCCTCGCAGTAGTATGTCTTTACAAAGTGCGCCCCGAGCTCTGCAGCAATTCGACACGACAGCGCGAGATATCTAGCATCTCTCTTCTCCAACTCCTTGCCTACTGCTGTCACCGCTAGGACCGGAATTCCGGACTCTTCGCCCTGGTTGACGAGCTTGGCAAGATTGGTAAGTGTCTGGTGCTCATGAGGCGAACCGACAAAGATTGAGAGAGCCATGGCCGCTACGTTGAGGCGGATCGCATCTCGAACCGATGTCGTTATGGCCTCGTTACTCAGTGACTCCGAGACTATGCTCGTACCTCCAGAGACCCTCAGTACAACAGGCACATCCGCGTTGGGATCGACGGAGGTGCGAAGGACCCCTCGCGTCAACATTAACGCATCCGCATAGGGAAGGAGCGGCTCGATAGTCTTCCGTGGCTCCTCCAGCTTCTGGGTAGGTCCCATGAAGTAGCCATGGTCCACGGCTAACATCACAGTTCGGCCAGTATCTGGCCTGATGATTCGTGAGAGACGATTGCGCATACCCCAGTCCAAG
>CAYIBO010000059.1:0-7113 GCA_964361545.1 uncultured Candidatus Bathyarchaeia archaeon | reverse complement strand
ACGCCCCAGAAACCCAGCTCATCTGCTAGTGGAACCGCTTCATCGATAAGCCCCCACGACCGATACCAGTTTCCCAGGCCCGAGAGAATGAACCTCAACCGCTAAACTCGACGATACGTCAATCGTCGCGTCTTATGAATGCAACGTATGAGAAGCGGGCCACATTCGGTGAGTTTCAGGCATTCTTGCAGGCCGGGCAGAATGGCTGTTTGCTTAGGACCCCTTTAGTTTCGACACAGTTCTTGCAGAGGTGCTTCTGGCAAGAACTACACAGCCGGAGATGCTCCGTGCAGACAGTGCCGCCGCAAATCTCGCAAATAGCCCGGGATGAGCTCTCACAGAAAAGACACTTGACCGTCTCGTCCCAGATCATCTTTCCAGTTGCAGCTTGAACGATTTTGCGGTAAGACTTCTCACCCGCAACCAGATCGACGGTGACGATGGGAACATGCAACAGGCTAACATCAGTAACGTTCACGTCTTCGGGTTCAATTCCGGTTTCTTTCTCCAGAACTGTTCCCACCAGGGTCCTCACCTGTTCCTGGGCCAACCCCGCAGGCGCTACAGTAACAGTACTGCTCATGCCAAGCTCATCCGGTAGCCGGGGCAGATGCCCTACTGATGGCTCGATCTGCAAACAGTCGATGAACCAGCCTGTGGAAGGAAGATGGTTTAGCTGGCCTTCGAACATCCCCGCATCGCACACTCTACCATCGACCCCATCAAGTACGACGACCCCTTTGCCCCTCTTCTTCTTACCAGCGTTAGCATCGAACCTGGCGAAGTAGTAGGGGCGAAACTCCAGCCTGGGAAGGGCCCGTATTCTGAGAGCTCTCCCGTTCTCCAATTGAGCAGAGAATATCATGGCCGGGAGGATTCTGGAAACGGGGAGTGTCCCGGGGACCCTGGTTTTCTCTGAGGTTTCAATCCTGCCAAGGTGCTCCTTCAGTTTGGCCAGGTCCCATAGTTCGATCCCCAGTTTCCTTGCGACAAACTCTGCGTCCCCAGTGAACCCCTTCGGAGACACATAGATACCGCTCTTTATGTCGAGGTCTTTGAGGCGCTTCACAAAGCTCTCGATCTCTTTGCCGTTTACCTGAGATTCTTTCTCCCAGCATTCAAACGCGATTTTCTGGACCTTCCCACTGACACGTCGTGACGCCACAATGTCCACAATGTTACCCGTATTCTTCTCTGCCTCGACGTCCTTCTCAACAGTGAATCCTTCGACTCGACAAACATCACAGACCATGTCAACGAGGAGTCTTCCTGAGTCTGACGCTGCGCTGGTGGTCATGCGGCCTCACGAAGCCTGCGTCGGAACAAGCGGTGAATCGGAATAAGCGTGCTGTAACTGGGATGGCGCCTGATGTCAAAGGGCGTGGACGGCTGCAATGCTCTTAGGTGAGATGCATACGAAACTGTATCCGTAGCGCCTATGAGTCTGCAACACCAGTGGCACGAGAAGGCCCTTTCAGCAGTCGCGGAAACTCTTCGGGACCCTGTCCTTTCGAAGCTCTTGGAGCGGAGCAACCTGACCAAGACTCAGTTCGAAACAATCTTGGTTGACCAATTAGGGGACGATTTGGCGGATAAGACGTTAACACGAGAGGAAATGACACGACTACGGCGGGCAAGGGGCAAAATAAGCCGCGGAGCCTTCTACAGGACCCTTCAGCAAGCCCGCTCAAACATCTCGGAATCAATTCATACCGTTCTCCTACTCGGGTACAGTGGCCTTCTCGAATCGCCGAGCCTGGCGCCGTTTCTGGAAGCTTCGGAACGACTGAGAAGCCAAACCGACAAGCTCAGAGAAGCGGCTCAAGACAATCCTTCACTATACAGCAACTTAGTGGCTTCTCTGCTGACCGATCTCGAGCGAGCTACCCAGCAACTGCGAGGGAAAGAGCGTGACACGTGACGTCACACAGTTTACGTTGCACATCACACAGCATCACGTTTACCCGGGCCTTAACTCTTGACTGTGCATTCCGAGCGGGTCAAAGGGGGCCGATTAGATCCGCTTCCAGCCTTGACGTCACAATGCAACGGACTGGTCACGAGCTTGTCACTCGTGATGATACGAACGTGACGTCTTCCGATTCGATTGTCAAGTGTTAAATGCAGAGCTCGGGTCTAACGTGATATCACGCAACCGGGGCAACGTGACGTCACAAGATGCTAGGATTAAGCCTTAGGTCTAAGGAAACCACTATCAACCCCCGCACTGACGAGCCCGACGTGGCCAAGCTATTCTTCGATGCCTTTTCAAAAAGGCTGACGAGAGTTGAAGAAGGGCTTAGGTCCCTCTCAACAGAAATCGAGAAGCTCAAGCTATCCCGCGACCGCTCCCAGATCTCCGACCTGGTCCTCTTAGAACGCCTGCAGAAGGTTGAGGAGATTCTTCAGGAGTCGCTGACATGGATCAAGCGCGTCGCTGACACGTCCTACTTGCGGGTGCAGACACAAGGGAAGTTGACGGAGCCCACGGGTCAAGACTTCAACCCCAGGGTTCCCGAATCCGAAGGATCACTTCCCGTTCCAATGCAGAGGCTTGTAGCTCCAAGCGGAGAAGCGGGAGCCCTTCCGTCAATAACCACCCACACAGAGCTGCAAGTCCTCACCCTTCTGGCCGACCAGGGCCCGATGTCAGCTCCTGAGATTGGGAAGGTAGTTGGACGTTCGCGAGAGCATTCGGCCAGGCTGATGAAGAGGCTCTTTGACGAGGGATATGTTCGGCGCGACCAGACTCGGATTCCTTTCAGATACTCGCTGGTGGACAGGGTTCGGCAGAGCTTCAAGAAGGCTGAGTCGAAGTCCGAAGGGCAAGAGACGGTGACTGTTCCTCAGACCTGACCCGGTAACGCATTAAGACCCCTTTCTGCTCCCTCTCCAGGACTCCTCTATCAGCCAGTCTAGAAAGATAGGTTGAGACCGTGCTCAGAGGGATTTTCTCTCCGAACGTCGTCTCGAACGACTTCTTCGCGTCGGAGGACGTGAAGTCCTTACCTCTCAGACGGGACAATACTGTGCTTGCAAGCCTGTCGAATTTTCGGGGAGACAGGCCAAGGGCAGTGGCTTGTGGCGTGCCGGACATGACTTCGACAAGGTCGAGGATCTTCGTCACCTTCTCCCTAGTCACGGGACCGTCAATTGTGATGGAGTGTCTCACTCCCTCGCTGTCGTAGAACTCTACTTTCAGCCGACGTGACTTCGTGAGGCTTCACCGCTCTACAGTAAGGAGTTCACACTTCACTCTTCACACGTAGAAAAGGCCTTTCGTTAAGAGGCCGCGAACGCTAACGCTGGAATTATCGTCTTTCCATAGGTTCCAGTGGAAACAGAGGGGTCGACGAGACTGTTCACAAGTAGTGAAGCCATTTCAATAGATGTTCGAGTCGATTGCTGAGAAAACGTGCCGGAATTGAAGCGCAACTTCACTGGGAATTCGACGGCTCTGTGGGTCCTGATGGAGCCACAGGTGGAGGAGTGCTAGGTCCCCCGGGGCATCCGGTACCTCGGGCGTTTCTTCCTTCCAACCCGCCTCGCAACCTCTACCAGAGGAGCAGAAACCAGGGAAAGCAGAAGAAGGGCAGAGTAGGGCCAAAGGTCGTTCATGGTGTTGCCGAACTGTGTCACAGGTCCGCTATTTGATGTGAAGACGATTTCGTCAGTGCTCACTCTATAGCGAATTCTCGTCCCGTTGGACGCAAGCCATAGGAACTCCGCCGTCGCAGGCGACAACACATACGTCCCGCTACTGGCCGGCGTAGCAGTGTAGGTTAGGGTCCCGCTTGCATTTGCTGCAAAAACCGCTTCTCGAACCGTCTGCGTCCCGCCTGGCACCAGTTGAAGAGTTGACTGGTATGATGAGGAAGTTTCAGGGTCCGTAACCGTGAGGTTCTCGACAGAAACAATGTCCAAGTTCTGAACCGTCAATGCGACAGTATGGGCCGACCCCACATTGTCAACAACAGGGCTGACCATCTTCTGCAACACAACGTTCGGAGCGAAGGGGTAGGTGAAGTTGGCGTACAGGTCCACTGCTAGGCCCGCTGTGGCGTTGAGATAGTAGGTTGATGTGGAATTGTAATAGCACGGGTTAGGGTTGCACGGGGGGATACCCAGCGGGCTGTACAGCACCGTCCCAGGCTGGAACGTCAGGGTGACGGCGGAGACGTTTGCAGCTGGATCTGCAGCAATATTGCCTTGGAATCCAAGCAATGTCTTGAAGCTCAGCTGGTGCGGGCCCTCCCTGTAGAACATTCGTGGAAACTGCACATCCAGTAGGAAGCTGAACCCGCCCATCACCGTCGTGTTGAGAAATGGAAGAGAGGGGAGAGAAGGCAGAAGGCCCAGCATCGCAAAGTAACGCTGGTTCCCCACGTTTGCTGGATTGACAAGGCTCGAGAGGCTCGTGGACGGAAGTGCCGCCAAGACCTTTCTCAACGCATCAGAGTTGGATAGGGCAGGGGTTGGAGAATAGATTAGAATGGTCATGAGTCCGAGTGGAAGCGCTAGGGCAAAGGTGAACGGTGCTCCGAGTGCCTGCGAGAACTGGCCGGCTATGGCATCCGCTTTAGTTCTTGATGATGAAAGGCCGCCTGTGAACTGAATCAGCAGCGTTGGCTCGGAGAAGAGGCGCAAAAGGAAACTCTCGGGTCCAGTGCCGAAGGCCTGGGGATAGTTGTTGTTGATGATGAAAGCAGAAAAGTTACTGTTGTCATAGTTACTGTCCATCACGAGGCCTCTGGAGGAAAGGTCAAGGTTCGTGAGCCGCAGGCTCGCGTTCGGGGCTCCGAGCATATCGAGGCCCACCGCCAGGTTCTGATTGTAGGGTCCTGATGGCGGAGCCTGACGAATCTCCATCGGTGTAGCGGCTCTTGGTAGCGGAACAAATGCACCGAGAACGAGCAGCGACAACAGGACCCCGGCCTTAACCGTGTTTGGAACAGCTGCCAGTGCCTTGTCGCCAGATGGCTTACGTCGAGGTGTTTTCAGAACCTGTCTTGCAAGGAAGACTCCTCCTTGCCAGAGGAGACATCCAGCGCGACCCGAGATCGTAACAACCGCGACCACCAACAGTGCGTTTCGGAGAAGTGTTAGCGCAAGATTCTGGATGAACGCCGGGTCAGTCAGTGGGTCAGTCAGGGAACTCGCTTGGAGGAAGAGGGGGATGAGGTCACTAGCAACGGGACCTGTAGCGACACTTCCTAGAGAAAAGCCGGGGGGAGGTGGAGGAACACTCGCAAGGGCGGCGAACGAGAAGCCTCGGAAGATCACGAGGGACGCAAGGCCCATTGCCCCTAGCGTAGAGAGAAAGGCTGTCAGACCAACTATGAACCCGCGTCCAACTCGCCCTCCTGCGATGAGGCCGCCAAGGAATCCGACAGTCGCCCATAGTTGCAGCAGAGGCGGATACGTTAGCGGGTTTGCCAATGTGAGGTAAGCCGCTACTACTAGCGTGTTGAAGTGGACCCCGAAAACAGGGGAAAGCCAACCGCTCACGCTGGCAAGGCCTTGTGGAAGCTGGGTGTAGCCAACGTACAATACTAGAAAGTAGGCCGCGAGCCATCCGAGGTACCGGCCGAGAAACATCCCCTCGCTCGGCAGCGGTAGAAGGTAGATGGTTCTGGGGTCGTCTGGCCTACGCTTGACCATTATCGACCCGATTCGCATGTAGAGTAGAAGGTTGAGAATGCCCGGTACGACTCCTCCAAAGATTAGGCCGAGGATCGTCGCCATCAGGCTGGACGATCTGGCCTTCTCAAGCTGGCGGGCCGCTATCCGCTCCCTGTTTCGGAAACCAGACCTGGCAAGAAGGAAGCTAGCAACAGCCAGCACAAACAACCCGACTGGCAAGGGCTGGAAGGAAAGAACTCCGGGGACCCAGGTGGGAAGAAGGGCGAATATGGCTGTGGTCGAAAGAATTCCGATGGCACGGGACGTGGTACCAGAGAGGAGGGCGATGCTGGCCGCTGTCTTGAGGTCTCTTGGTGCCTTGATAAGTGCCTCGTAGGACGGTTGCTGGGCCAGAGACTGCGCCTCCTGGAGGAGGCGAGCCAACTAGGGTTTGGTGGAAAAAGGGTTCTGATACCCGAGGTCGCAGGGAGAATGAGTCGGGCTAACTTTTCAGCTCTCTTATCAGCTGTTTTGCTATCGTCAGCCTTTGAATATCGTTGGTTCCCTCGTAGGTCTTGATGATCTGGGAGTCGCGGAGGAACCGTTCCACGGGATACTCAGTTGCCACGCCGTATCCACCATGAATCATCATAGCAAGTAAAGCCAGCTTCTCGGCTGTCTCTGTCGCAGTCACTTTCGCAATTGAGGCTGCTTTCACAAAATCCTTTCCCTGATCTTTCAACGACGCAGCCCAATAGGTCAACAACCGAGCAGTATGCAACCCAATCGCCATATCTGCAAGCTTGTACTGGACCTGCTGGAAATCGATTAGGGGAGTTTCGAAGCTGGTCCGGGTCTGCGCATAACTCACAGCTGCCTCGTAGGCTGCTTGGGCTATGCCGATTCCCTGGGCGGCCACGTCGATTCGTCCCCGGTCGTACGTTTTTACCCCAACATAGAATCCCTCGCCTTCACGCCCCAACAGGCTATCCTTAGGGACACGAACACGATCTAGGATGAGTTCGCATGGCTGCGACCCGCGTAAGCCGGTCGTCTCGATTTTGCTGCCGACCTGAAAGCCCTCAGTTCCCCTTTCCACGATAAAAGCGCTGAGGCCCTTGTGCCGGTCTTCCTTGTTGGGAGGTGGGCTTGTCCGAGCGAAGACAAGGTAGATGTCAGCAATCTCTCCGTTTGTGATGAACGTCTTCCGCCCTGTGATCTCCCAGTGACTGCCATGTAGTTTGGCGGTGGACTTTATTCCGGCCACATCTGAGCCAGCGCCTGGCTCTGTCATTGCATGGGCGCCGATCTTCTCGCCCGCGACCATAGGGACCAGGTAGCGTTTCTTCTGCTCCTCAGTTCCCCACTCATTGATGGGCTCAGAGACCAAGTGGCTGGCCACAAAGATCGTCGAGCAGGCGGCTGAGACCCTGGATAGCTCCTCTATGGCTAGAACCATCGAGAGAAGGGATGCGCCACGCCCACCGGACG
>CAYIBO010000058.1:0-7265 GCA_964361545.1 uncultured Candidatus Bathyarchaeia archaeon | reverse complement strand
CAGTAATCTCCCCATAACCCTCAGGAGCCAACAAGTCCACAGACAAAGTCAACTCCGGGTTCGAAGGATCAGGCTTATGGTAGAACGCCTTCGCCCGTTTCGGATAACGCGTCACAAAGAAAGGCCTGTCAAACTTCCTCGTCAAAACCTTCTCCTGCTCATAGCCCAAATCCTCACCCCATTTGAGACCGGAGGCTTCGCCACCGATCATCTTCCAAGCCTCATCATACGTCACCCTAGGAAAAGGAGGCCTAACCCGCTCCAAATCCTCAACCCTCCTCCCGAACAACTCTAGTTCAGGCTTGCAAGAGTCGACCAGCTTCCCAACAACATGACTCAACATTTCCTCCTCGACCCTCATAATCCCGTCCAAGTCGCACCAAGGAGCCTCAGCCTCCACATGCCAGTACTCCGTCAGATGCCTACGCGTCCGCGACCGTTCAGCCCGAAACGACGGAGCAACGGTAAAAATCCTACCAACGCTAGCGATCAAGGCCTCAGCATACAACTGCCAGCTCTGGGTCAAATACGCCCGCTCATCAAAATACTTCACCTCAAACAAGGTCGCACCACCCTCCACAGCGGCCGACGTCAGAGAAGGAACATGAACCTCCGTAAACCCATGCTCCTCAAACCAAGACCTAACAGCAGAGAGGATACTGGCACGGACCCTGAGAACAGACCTTAGTCTGTCACTCCGAACGAAGAGATGACGGTTGTCCAATAGAAAGTCAGGACCATGATACTTCTTAGCAATGGGAAAATCGTCCAGAGCAGGATACAACACTCTGCCCGCTTCAACCCGCAACTCCCAACCACCAGTAGCACGCGGGTCCTTACTCACTAAGCCTTCTAGCTCGACACTTGACTCGATGCGGGTGGAGAGAAACTCGTCAAAGAGCTTCGCGTCCACCTTCTCCTTGCTAAGAGTGCACTGCAGCACGCCGGTTCCATCCCTCACCAGTAGGAATTGGATTCCTCCGCTGGAACGCTTGTTCTGTAACCAGCCCCGAATCTGGACGCGTTGACTGTCAAGGCCTCCTTTCAGAATATCCCGAACCGAAGTTCCAGACTCCAATCCCAACACCTTAGAAGCCCCAATGGAAAACAGGAACCTTCGATGGTTTAAAAGCCCAAGGGCCGGCTCCTAGGACGAAGGCGGAGAGCTTGACAGAACTACAGGAACAGTCAACAAAGAAACTAGCGGAGCTCAAGGCCTACCTTGAGAAGAGGGTCGCCGAGCATGAAGAGGAAATCGGGACGCTTCGATCCTTCCTAGGGATTGTCGACACTCTTCTGGCGGAGAGAAGCTACCGGAAGATGGAAATTCCAGAGACAGTAGCGGAAACAACGCATGCTGTACCAGTAGTGGCGGAAACTCCGCCGCAGTCAATAAGGACAATGGCAGGGATCCACCTGGCAAACATTTACGTGGAAGACGCCGACCTGATAATCGTGCCTTCCGAAATTGTCAAGTTCGATGTAAACGCGGCGCCCCTCAGAACATTCCTCATAGGAAAAGTTCTAGAGCCCATGAAGACAAAGGACTTGGAAGCAGTCCAGAAACAGGAACTCTCCCCTGATAGAGTACTCTCTTACAAGCTTGACCAAGAAGGCAACATCCTCAAACAACTACACATCAAGAACTTCGGAGACGATAGACGACTCAACGAGATACGGAACGGGGTCCGCTGGACACTGCGCAAGATGTACGAGAAAACCATCGGCACATAGTCCGGCCAAACTATCCGGTCTTACCAGGCCGGTTACGAAGCTCACCCATAACCATCTCGGCATAGTCAATCCCGTAAGCCCCTTTCAAATAGTCCCTCAACGCCATAGCCGACTTAGCTTCGGAGATGAAACCCTCCTTGGGAAACTGAAACGCCTGCGTCGCCCCGCACGCCCTGCACTTCGCGATGACACTGTCGTAGATTGTTCCTTCTGCTTTGCCGAACTCGTGGTCCACCGGCTCCAACTGCCCCCCACACTGGCATTGCGTCTTCAGGACCGTTGCGTATGTCGCTTGTATCTCCCGGAAATGTCCCTCCGCGTCCTGTAGAAGGATGGCTTTCAGGTCCCGGTATTTCTCATCGTTCGTAAGCTCAGGCCTCTCCTTCTCCACCTTTCGCAGTCCAAACTCGAGAAGGTAGGCCATGGGATTCTCGGGACTGCTCATGGATTAGTCCAACGCTTAGTTTCGAAAATAGCAGATTGGTACCCGGGTCCCCAAAGCAGAGTTCCAATTCACCCCAGTTGAACAAGCCAGGTCTACTAGTCCCAGAATTAGCCTCGACCGCCCTGTCCCAGCCTGGTTTCCGGGCTTCAAACCGGGTAAACCTTAAAAATCGGTTTTTTTGCCCGTAAGGCCGAGTTTCAATTCCAAAATGGAGGTATGAAGAAACGTCAGCACTAGGAGCAGGAGGAGTACCCGTCTTCATCCTAAAGGAAGGAACGGGACGAACAACCGGGAAGGAAGCCCAGCGGAACAACATAACCGCAGCCAAGATCGTGGCTGAAACTGTTCGAACAACCCTCGGACCCCGGGGCATGGACAAGATGCTTGTCAGCACCCTCGGTGATGTTACCATCACCAACGATGGTGCGGCCATCATGAAGGAGCTGGATGTCCAGCATCCGGCCGCAAAGATGCTGGTGGAGGTTTCCAAGACCCAAGACAACGAGGTGGGTGATGGGACGACCACTGCCGTTCTTCTTTCTGGTGAGCTTCTGGAACGGGCTGAGAAACTTCTAGACCGAGACGTCCACCCGACAGTGATTGTGGACGGTTACAAGAAGGCTGCGGAGAAGGCGATAGAGATTCTGGATAAACTAGCCTTTCCGGTCGCGGAGAAGGATGACGTGACACTGAAACATGTTGCTATGACGGCCATGTACAGCAAGGGCATTGCAGTGGCGAAGGAGAGGTTTGCTGATATTGCGGTGAAGGCAGTTAAGCAGGTTGCGGAGAAGGTTGACGGTAAGATCAAAGCGGATATTGACCTGATTAAGATTCTGAAGAAGCACGGCAAGGGTTTGGAGGAAACAGAGCTTGTCAAGGGAATTGTCGTGGACAAGGAGCTGGCTCATGCGCAGATGCCGAAGAAGATGGAAAATGCGAGGATTGCGCTGTTGAATGCGAAGCTGGAGATTGAGAAGACAGAGTTCGACGCGAAAATCAACATCAACAACCCGGACCAGATGCGCTTGTTCATCGAGGAGGAGGAGAAGATGCTGAGCGACATGGTTTCGCAGGTCGAGAAGACTGGTGCGACTGTCTTGTTCTGCGAGAAGGGCATTGACGATGTGGCGTTGCACTATCTGACGAAGAAGAACATTGCTGCTGTGAAGAATGTTAGCAGCGGTGACATGGAGAAGCTGTCCAAGGCCACTGGTGGAAGGATTGTTGCCAGTATCAAGGAGTTGTCCAAGGATGCGTTGGGCGAAGCGAAGCTCGTCGAAGAGGTGAAGATTGGGGACGATAAGCTGGTCTATGTCAGGGATGCTCGGAACCCGAAGGCCGTGACTATCGTGATTCGGGGCGGGACGGAGCATGTTGTGGACGAAGCGGACCGGTCGTTGCACGACGCACTATGCGTGGTCAGAAACGCGTTGGAGGATGGAAAGATCGTTGCAGGTGGCGGTGCGCCTGAGGCGGAGCTAGCAAAGCGTTTGCGAGAGTTTGCTGTGAAGGTCGGTGGAAGAGAGCAGTTGGCCATTGAAGGGTTTGCGGAGGCGTTGGAGGCTGTTCCGACGACCCTGGCGGAGAACGCTGGACTGGACCCGATTGACGTCTTGGTGGAGCTGCGGTCGAAGCATGAGAAGGCTGGCAACCCGTGGTATGGTATCGACGTGTACTCTGGCCAGGTCCGGGATATGAGGAAGCTGAACGTCTTGGAGCCGGTTAGGGTGAAGCAGCAGGTTGTGAAGTCAGCGTCCGAGGCCGCTTCGATGATTCTGAGGATTGATGATGTCATTGCCTCGAAAGGTATGGAGAAGGGTGGCGGCCCGGGCGGGAAGGACTTTAAGCCCGGCGGCGGAGAAGACGAGTTCTAGAACAGTAGACGCGTAACTTCAACCCGTTTTCCCTTCCTTCCCCGTTTTCTCTAACCGGTTTTGTGTCGCAAACTTGTGTTGCATAATTTTTCCCTTTTCCGGGGGGCGTTTCTGTCCAGCGGGTGTTTTGGGCGATTTCGCGTGTCGGGGCGTGAAACGGGCTTTCGTTCGGTTTGTGGAACCCCGTGAAAACCTTGGACCTCAGCATGGTTTCTGGGCGTTTGAAAGCCTCGGGCTTAGATTTGGCGTGACGGTTTGTTATAGCCTCGGTTGGCTGGACAGGGTAGATTTTGAACCCGTCAGACCGGTTTGGGGGGAAGAGTCCTGTTTGCTAGTTCCTCTGAGCTGGCTGTGGTTTCAAGAGCCGTTTGCGTATGCTGTGTAGTATGTTGGGCGGGGTCCATATGGAGAAGACCCGCACGTATTTTGGTGACGCGGCCAACTTGAGCTGGCGAGGGTCTCCCTGTTCCAAGTATCCCCTGATGAACGCGTCCACATAGCCAGAGACTGCACGGCTGTGGAAGAGCCAGTAGTGGCCGGAGTAGTAGAGGAATTCCGCAACGTCCCAGGCGAAATCGCCCTTGTGCCTGGCTTGTTCCAAGTCGACAAGAGTCACCTCGCCTCTCCGGTCGAGAATGAAGTTCTCGGGCTTGGTGTCGCCGAGAGCAACGTCCAGCTCGTGAGCACTTGCCACCAAGCCTCCCGCACTGTAGGCCGCGTCCCTCTCCAACTGTCCCGGGTCCGAAAAACCCAAGACGCCAGCTAGGCGGGCGAGGAGCTGCTCGCCCTGAACATGGGAGAATAGGATCACGCGGGCCCGCGGGTCCGAGCCCAGTATCTTTGGAACCCGCACGCCCCGCCGGTAGAGGAAGTCGTCGAAATAGTACTCCGCCTCCATCCGTCTCTTCCCGGAGATGGAGAAGCGAACGCTCCCAAGCCCGTAGAGGCTTAGAGTGAACCATTTCAGCGAGACCCAGTTCGTATACCGCTTGGCCACGTATCTGTCACCGTCAACCTTGACAAGGAAGACATCGTTGACGAAGCTGCCCATCCTACGAATGGAGACTCGTCCTTCCCGATGGACCGACCTCACGAGTCTGAGAATGTCATCAGTCTCCTCGGGCAAGCAAGCGCTCTCCTGAACCCTGAACCGGGGTCCTGAGGACCGTTTCCCCTAAATATCATCAGTGGCTCCGGGTCCAGCCTCGAACAGTTGTCGGCGATGGGACCAAAAGGTCACAGCAAACGGAACTTTCTGCTATGCTTGCTGGGAACCTACATCCTATTCCTCATCGGGTCAGCAACGGTACTTTCGATTCTGCTGACGGCATTGCCCTCTGACTTCCTCCCCCGCAACGTTGACCGAGGAACACTCGTCTTGGAGATGAGCGCAACGCTGACGATTGTGATCTCGCTGATCGCCATTCCTCTAGGGTTTGGGCTCATGTACTTCTTTGGAGGATTCCTTTCCACAAGGGCCATGAAGCTCTACCTATTAATCACCAAGGGAAAACACATAGTCTTGCCGAAAATCCCGGATGCAGCACCTAACAATCCCAGTGGGGGGACAAGGCTGAAGCTCAGGCGTCAAGTCGTCTACTGGCTTTCCATACTGGCGGTTGTCGTCTCATTCGCCACATATCTGGCCCGGCATAGAATACCTATTGTCGCACCCCAGGGCCGTCCATCCGATATTTCCGCGCTGATCACCGGCGACTTTGTCACGCTCACTATGTCGGCCTCGCTGATTGTTCCCGTTGTAGCGTTGGCCTTGCCGTATTTTGGGGGTCTCCGGCTGCGGAGCATAGATGTGGGACCCTTCCATACCACAATCCTGTCTACGATTGTCGGGATCTCCGGCGGATTCACCCTGCTGTACGCGTTCTTCACCAAACCCTCATTCCAGTATGTCACATTCTACGTGTTTCTCTTCATGGGAGTCTGCTGGTGTTTCGCACTTGGATGCAACCTAGCAGCGGACCCTGTAAACCGACACATCGCCAGACAGGTCTTCTCGGCGAAACCAAATTCCCGCGTTGTCGCATCGAAAATATGGCTGGAGAACCCACCGGGCCGGCTAGTGGAAGTCTGAGCGCCGACCTGCCCTTGACCAGTTCTCACATGCCGGTCTGACGGAATGGTGACAGGAGTTATGAACGAATGTTCTGTTTTCTTCAAATGCCGGGCGGGATCAGGACTTAGTGGGGGACGCTCTGGGGAATTGTAATAGGCTCGATCCGCCTCTTCGAAACTTCCAGGCGGTCCTTCCCATCCCAATATCCAGAGGAACCTGCTTTCTTCTTCTACCACCCAGGCCGCGATGATCCGAAAGCCCATCTTGACCCTTAATGGATAGACCCGAGTCAGCCACTCCTCTATCCACTCGGACAGTTCGCCAGGTTTTGTCCTGTAGTCGCGAAGCTGGCACTCCATTTCAAACCCTCAAGGAACAGTGCTAGCCTCTAGGTTAGTCTTTCGACGGCAGCTCGAACTTGCAATAGGAAACGGATTCGGACTTTCCCCCGCGAGATACTACTTTTATACGGTGGAACCGATGCGTGTCCTCCGTATACTCCTTGGACAGGGTTCCCACAGGGATTAAGGGTCTCGACGAGCTTCTGGGCGGAGGATTCCCTGAGGGAAGATGCATTCTTGTGGTCGGGAGTCCCGGGTCGGGAAAGACAACGTTCGCCATACAGTACCTTTACCATGGAGCAATGCTTGGCGAGACAGGTCTCTACGTGACCCTGGACGAGCATCCAGAACACGTGAAGCTGAACCTGAGGTCATACAATTGGGACTTGGACGACTTGGAGAAGAAGGGAAAATTGCTCGTGATGGATGCAAGCGGCCTAAGGAGGAGCAGGCTAAAGGGTGAAACCCCCCTCTCAATGGTCGAGCCTGTTTCCTCTAATGGGCCAAGCTTCACCGACCTGCTCCAGACCATCTCCAAGGTCGTAGAGGGAGAGAATGTCCAGAGGATCGCATTGGACCCCGTAACATCTCTAATGTTGCGGTATTCGGAAGCGCTGAAAAGGCGAAGGGCAACCGTGGCCTTCTTCGACACTCTAGCAGACTCGGGAAGCACATCGATAGTGACGAGTGAACTCAAGACATCGCTCATGGACCGTCGGTTCCAACTGGAAGAGTTCTTGTCGCATGGCGTTGTTGTGTTGCACACTTTGATGCACGAGGGAAACATCGTCCGT
>CAYIBO010000057.1:0-7418 GCA_964361545.1 uncultured Candidatus Bathyarchaeia archaeon | reverse complement strand
TATCCGCGGAACTAATCTAAACACCACACGAAGGGCAGTAGGAGCTTATATGTACCGGTAAACTGGTGCGAGAAGCCCACCCCCGCACCAGTCGCTTCAATGCTGTTTCCCCTATTGGAGACCTGGGGTTACGCTGGATTCTTATTTCATCCCTATTGTTTCCAGTGATATCCCCGGGACTGTGTCTGGAGACTTGCCCAAGTTCATGCAGACCCTCAACGACCGCATGTACAAGGAAATAGAGAAAATGGCCAAGAAGCGAGGCGTGACAGTTCAGGAACTCATCCGGGCAGTTGTCCTCCCGGAATGGTTGGCGCAACAGGAAGAAGCCCCAAAGTGAACATTGATCGCGAGCGAATTCGGAAGCAGCGATTAGTTTCACGGTTGTAGTTCGCTTCTCTCTTTCGTCGATAAACCCGATTTTGCAAGGCCACTCGACTTTAGGTTGATCCATCTAGGGTGGATTCTCGACCTCTACCAGAAAGACGGACAGATGGTAGTCTGGTTGAAAAAGCCTGACGGTAAATGTGTGAGACTTGTCGACGAGTGGAAGCCTCGAATCCACGTAGCTGGAGAATATCGAGAACTCCTTGACCTTGCAGACAGACTCTACCCGGCCAATTCCTGGTTTATTGAGAGGTATGAGAAGCCTGGTGACGAGAAAAGGTCGAGGGTTCTAGAAGTTGAAGTGGGTGGCGATAGAGAAGCAGTAACTCTTGCGACGAGGATTCAGCGGCAGAGCAACTACAAGTTTCGTCTATTCGATGTCGATATTCCTGCTCCCCAAATGTACCTCTACCAGAAAGACCTGTTTCCGTTAGCACTTGTCGAGGCAGAAGTCACTGGCGAAAGAGCTCTCTGGACTCTCAAGGACTCAAGGGAAACCATAGACTACCTGTTGCCTCCGCTTCGGAAAATTGGCATGAAGGTGAAGACGAAGAAGAATGGCAGCATTCAATGTTTTAATGATAAGCTAGACATTATCCGCATTTTCCGCGATGATGGAGAAACCATCAGCATCGGTTCAGGGAACGAAGCGGAAAAGATTCTCACTCTAATGAGGGTTTTCCAAGAAGCAGACCCAGATATTGTCCTAACGAAAGGTGGAGATTCTTTCATCCTCCCCTACCTTACACGAAGAGCCCATGAGCTTGAAATCCTAGACGATCTCGTTCTCGGCCGTGAGCCCTCACCTCTCAGAGTTTACAACGTTCAAGGGCACAGCTACTTCTCCTATGGCAAGATTCTCTACCGAGAGACTGCAGCAAGACTCTTTGGAAGGTTGCATATTGACGAGAACAATGCTTTCATCAGCAACGACTGTGGACTGGAAGGGCTCTTCGAAGTCTCAAGAACTTGCATAGTTCCAGTCCAGAAAGCTTCCCGGGCAACCATTGGAACCAACATGACCTCCCTACAGCTCTACCATGCGGTGAAACAGGACGTCCTTATCCCCTGGAACAAGAATGAGTCGGAAGAATGGAAGGATGGCAACGAGCTGGTCGTTGCGGACAGAGGAGGCTTCGTCTACGAGCCCGAGGCTGGAATTCACGACGAAGTGGGAGAATTGGACTTTTCCTCCCTCTACCCCATGGTCATGTTGAAGGAGAACCTGAGCGGCGAGACTGTGAAATGCGGATGCTGCACGGGCTCGACGATAAGGGTCCCAGAGCTGGGCTACAATATCTGCCAGAGATGGCAGGGAATAGTTCCAAGGTCACTGGACATTCTCCTGCGGAAGAGGATGCTTTACCAGAAATTCAAGAACGAGGCAACGGACCCGCCCACGAGAGAGAGATTTGAGCAGCGTCAAGCCGCGCTGAAATGGATCCTAGTCTGCTCATAGCCGCCTGATAAGCGGCGGGCAATCGGATACCTAGGCTTCAAGAACGCCCGGTTTGGCAAGATAGACGCGCACATTGCCACGTGCGCTTTCGCAAGAATGACCTTGAAGAGGGCAACGGCCCTCGCTAAGTCTAGCGGCTTCCGGCTGGTCCATGGTATTGTGGATTCCATGTGGTTGAAGAAGCCTGATGCCACGGTGGAAGAGTTCAGAGAGGTCTGTGAGGAAATGGCTAGGGAGATTGAGCTTCCTTTGAGCTTCGCGGGCCGGTACAGGTGGATTGTCTTCCTCAGCTCTAAGGTTGACCCTAGAGTGGCTGTGCTTAACCGGTATTATGGAGTCTATGAAGATGGGACGGTGAAGGCCAGGGGAATAGAGCTCCGTAGGCATGACACGCCGGGGATTGTTAGAAAATGTCAGGCGGACATGTTAGGGGTCCTAGTGCGCGCACGGGACTCTTGCGAGTTCAGGGCTTTGATTCCCGAGGCTTTGAGGGTCTTGAAAAGATATGACGCACTGGTGAGGAGTGGCGGTGTTCCGGTTGAGGATTTGGTTATTGAGAAGAATCTGAGCAAGGACCCTGGCGAGTATTCTAACCTCGTTCCACAGGCCATCGCGGCTAGGCGGTTGGCTAGGGAGGGCGGGCGGGTTCACGCGGGGCAGCGTATTAGCTTCGTTCTCACCCGAGAGAGAGCGGGGGTAACGGAGGGCGGGGCGTTGCCTGTGGAGCTTGTGGAGGAGAATGTTGTCTATGACGGGGAAAAGTACAGGGAGTTGCTCATCTCCTCAGCAGAGAACCTTCTTCTCCCCTTTGGCTATGACCGGGAAACGCTCCGGAAACTCCTCGCCGGCCAAGAACTCCTTTTGTGACATAGCGTGTAACGTGTAGAAGGAAGGGCCTACCAACAACAAGATGGAACGGTTGAATGGGGAGATACGGGACAGGGAGAAGGTCATGCGTGGCCTGAAACGGGGAGATAGCCCGATACTGAAGGGCTATGAGATATTCCACAACTACCTACGCCCGCACATGCCTTGGATGGCAGGACTCCGGCCCAGGCTTGCGGGATAGAGATTATGGGACCCAACAAGTGGATAACCCTTATCCAGAAAGCTAGCCGCTCTAGGATAACGAACTAATGGAGCTGTGGCTCTGATTTCGGTTGACGTAGAGGAAGAAGGAGGCTGGTATAGCCGAGACCAGGAGTCTTCGCGGGAACTATTCTACCTCGGGCTTATTCACGAGCTCTTCTGGCTACCCACTGACCCTTGGCCGTCACCTGAAGTATTCACTCGAACATGGGTAGAGAACAGAGCAGAATATGACCGATTAGTCCAATCTATGAAAGGGGGCTCTTTTGATTCTCTATTGGATTATTGTAGCTCACGGTCCATTTCGCCAACTCGCTCGATGTTTCCAGCATTTCCGTTCTGGTTGCCTCCTAGGGGTTCTGTTGCGGAAGACAAGAAAGAGCAAGTCAAGGGCAAACTAAGGCGAGAGTTGTTGGCGAAATATGGGAACGAGTGTCAAGTCTGTCACGGTGTCATAACAGGCAGCTTTCATGCTCACCACATTATTCCAAGAAGCCTCGGCGGCCCCACCAGCCTATCTAATTTGGTACCCTTGCATGCCAACTGCCATGCTAACGTTGAGCCATGGGTGCAAAACCTACTGTCCGACGAGAGTTAACAGCCCTAGCAATCCCACGGTAAGTTAACAGAACCTGGAGGACCGCCGCGTGAAATGTCAGGGTGCGAAATTCCGGGCTTGATTCGCCGGAACGGGTTCAATTTGAACGAGTTTCCTTTCCCGGTCCCCCTGTAGGAGCGAGAAAGCGGGTTTGGTGGGTCGAGCACCAGACACTCTCTCCAGGGCAGTTGCCCGGGCCCGCATGGGCTTGTGAGCATTTTTTAGCCTGTTCAAACACCGTTCGTGGACGCGACAACTCGTCGTGGCAATCTTCCCAGGGTTTCTCGATGATGGAGACGGATGTTTGCGTGGTAGGTGCGGGAGTCATGGGCTCCGCAGCCGCCTACTGGCTCAGCAAGACCCCCGGATTGAAAATTGTACTGATGGATCGTTATGGGATTAGTAACGAGTTTTGCAGTTCGAATGATGCCAACAGGGTCTTCAGGTACGCATATGGAAAAGATGCCTTCTACACTCGCATGGCAGTCGAGAGCCTAAGACTCTGGAAAGACCTAGAAACCGAAACAGGCGAAAGACTACTCGTGCCCTCAGGGCTTCTGCTCTTGCACGGAGAGGACCAGGAAGCGAGCAGTTTCAACGAGGACAGCTACAAGACCCTCAACCAGCTGGGGCTGGGAGCGGAGAAGATTGACGGGCCAGACCTGAAGAGGAGATTTCCGCAGTTCTCAGCCCAAGACGCGTACATGGACCCGCACGGCGGCGTCCTGTTGGCCTCCAAGATTCTCTTCGCCCTGGGCCACAGTGCGAGGGGGCAGGGAGTCAGAATTCTCGAGAAATGCCAAGCAACACGAGTGAGTTTCAAGAATCGTCCCGAGATCGAAACTTCCACTGGCGAAACCGTTAGTTGTAGGAAGGTGATCGTGACAATTGGACCATGGTCCAATTCCTTACGCAGAAAAGAGCTGCCTCCGATAACTCCTACCCGTCAGCAAATCGTCTACTTTCGTTCGCTGAACGGCTTGGAAAGGTTTCGGCCGCCAGGGTTTCCGTGCTTCTTTGCCGACCAGTACTACGGGATACCGGCCGTCGGAATAGAAGGAGTCAAAGTGTCCCACAAGAACCTCCGGGACCCCGTTGACCCCGACCAAGCCAACAGGTCGGCTGACTCGGCAGCTGTGGAAGCCTGCCGAAACCTGTGCGCTCGATTCATCCCAGACCTAGCTCGAGGAGAAGTGGTGCGCACCAAGGTCTGCCTCTACGACATGACTGGGAACTCCGACTTCGTCCTAGGTCAAGATCCGGAAAACCTCGATGTTGTCTACGGCTACGGTTTCTCAGGGCACGGATTCAAATTCGCTCCCCTCATCGGAAAGCTGTTGGCAGAACTTGCCCTTGACATGCCCACAAGCTGCAACATTGAGAGGCTCCTTCCCTCCAAGACGCATGAAGCTCCCGTCTTCGGACCGCCATACTAGAACAGCAACATAACAGACACAACTACAAGAGCTCCGAGCAGCGCTTCAAGATGCATCAATCTCGCCTTTCTCCTATCGCCCTTCCGCCACTCCTCAGACTCCACAGCTTTGCGGGTCTTAGACCTTCCAAAAGGGGTGCCGATTCTCTCGAAGAAGTCGTAGGTTCCCCTAGAGGCGTGGAAGACACAGAAAGACATCGTACCCTCTAAGATCGATAAGAAACCTCCGTACAACGGACCCATCAAGACCAACCTGGCCAGACGAAAACCGCTGGGAGCCAGCAACGTGAAGGCGAGAACAAGCGAGATAGCCACTATGGCCAACCCTGTGGTCAGTCGCATGGCTCTCCCACGGTACCCAATGTTGCACTTGCCAGGGATGTATTCTTGGGGCGTTTTCCACCCATCCTTAAAGGAGTAACAAGCTTCATCAGAGGGCAACGCCACTAGATAAATGGCAATGGCAGGGACCTCCAGCGTCACCCGGAACAAGAACAGCGAACTTATCCGAGCCAAAACCCCGCTACCATCTCCCATCGCGGCGGCGGTCATGAGTAGAATACCAAAAACAAGAGACGAAGTGGGACATTACACGTGTCCACAGTGCGCTAGTTCCAGCCTTGTCCGGGATACGGAAACGGGGGAGGTCATCTGCACAAACTGCGGCTTCGTGTTATCGGACCCAGCAGAACAATTCGTGGCTCCGGTTCCAAGACGGACCGAGGAGGGTTTGCTAGAGAGCCAGTCGGGACCCCCAGGAAGGTTCTCAGCCTTCGACAAAAACCTCTCCACTATCATATCGAGGGCTCAGGCATCCCACAGAAACCTCAGCGCTGATGAAAGGCTGGAGCTCTGGCGTCTAAGACGGACGCAGTTGCGTGCGTCGGCAGGCTCGTCCATGGCCCGAAACCTATCACGAGCAATGAGTCAGCTTCGAGGCCTGGCAGGAAGACTCAGCCTGCCAGAAGTTGTGACGGAGCGAGCAGCCCTCATGTACCGGCGAGCCCTCACGAAGGGTCTCGTAAGGGGACGCCCGATCAACGGCATGGTAGCAGCCTCAACATATGCAGCATGCAGATTGACAGACGTACCTCGCTCGCTGAGCGAGATCTCTAAAGCCTCTGGAATGAGCCGGAAGCTACTTGCACACTACTACCGTGCGCTGGTCCGGTCACTTGACGTGACCATGGCCATAGAAGACCCGTTGAAACGGGTCTCGAAAATATCGTCCCGAGCCGGAGCCGATTCGCAGACGGAGATGCTTGCATGTAAGATTCTTCGAGAAGCGATACGCCTCCGCGTGAACGTGGGAAAGGACCCTGACGGACTTGCAGCAGCAGCACTGGACCTCGCTGCTCGAATACGCGGGTCCACGGTCATGCAACGAGACCTCGCCAAGGCAGCAGGCGTTTCAGAAGTAACCATCAGAAGCAGGATGAGAGATCTAAAAACGGCCGCAAAGTCTCTCGGCCTACCTGACGTGCCCTAGGCACTGTTACTCCTAGGGAGGCTGTTGGGTAACATGACTCTAAACCGGCTTCTAGTAGCGAATCTGCTCCGCAAGGGAGGTTATGGAGCCAGCGGCGGGTCTTGCTGGTGTCTGCTTAGCCTAGAGGCTGTGGAACACGGAACCCTACGTAGACATTGCGCTAAATGTTGCTGCTGTCATAGCAGACGCCATAATGATTCTCTCGCTTCTAAGGGCCCCTACTTCGTACTTTAGGGCATACAGAAGCTACTTCGTAGCAATCTACGTCTCCTTCTTCGCCTTTCCCACCCGGGAATTTGTCCTCTTCTTCTATCCGGATGAGACTCCGCTCCGATACATGTCGCAGATAATGGTCGGTGCAGCAGTCGCAATTGCTGTGGTATGGGGCTATCTGGCTACCAGGTTGTACCGGCATCCCGAAGCTTTCTCATTTCGATCCGTCATAAAAGAGCCGGGACGCATAATTCACTTCGCTTTCTTCGTCTATCTAACTACTATGGCAGTGGTAGTAGCTGCGGTCATACTGGTCCCAGACGCTGTTCTCGTTGACCCCGGAAGAACAGCCCTCTATCCCTTAAGCGGAGAGATTCATCGAGCGATCGCATACGGTCCATCTTTTCTCGCGGTCGCGGGGGCGTCGCTCATCATAGCATTCACATGTTATCCCCTCATCGTGCTCGTCGCTCTTCGGTCACAGCTCAGAGACCGGGAAGTAAGACGAGCATTGAAAGTCATGGCGTCTAGCTTTGGAGCCACATCGATAGTACTGCTAGCCCTCAATGCCTTAGCAACCTTCGGATACAGCCTGCTAGGGCTTGCACACCTTCTCAGCGTCAGTCTAATGATCAATGTGGTACACGTATTCAGGAACCAAACCTTTCTGAAAGCTTTCCTGGGAGTAGTCCCATCACTCGAACCACTCTCCGTGTCGAAACGTCCCAACCAGATGGTGTTGATCTAC
>CAYIBO010000056.1:0-7429 GCA_964361545.1 uncultured Candidatus Bathyarchaeia archaeon | reverse complement strand
TGAACAAGCTGCAGGAGATTCTCGAGTCGAAGGGCCTGATCCTCTACGAGGGCCCAGAGAAGCCGCAGCTCCCGCCGCTGCCTACGAAGCCCGCGCCCTAGTAGGACCCGCTCAATGAGAGCTGATGCCCGTTTACCGTCTAAGTGGGGAAGAAGCCTAGAATTTATCCAACAGCTGTAATTGCTCCGAACGTGACCATAATTGCTATGCGCTCCGAATTCTAGAAAGAGACGTAGTATTTCTCAACGACCTCTTTTTCAGCCGTCCATAACTCCTTGATTTGCTTGCTTACTGGCCTCAGCGACTCGAACAGCGAGATTGGATTGTCGATTCTTTCTGACAATCGGGACTGAACATGATCTCTCCCAACATTTAGGTTTCAAGATTTGCATGTCGGTGCCCAGATGGAAGTGGGCTCCCTTGGCAGCAGAACATCGCTGGAGACCAGGCTAATTATGGCCGGCCGGCGAATCCCTATGTGTTTGTGCCTGTTACTATCACAGAAAGGGTTTACGAAATGTTGGTCAATCCTATTGACGGGTCCTATTCATGGACGTTTTCATGGACAGGGCCAACAAAATCGGTAAAGACTTCTCCACGCCCTTCAGATGCCAGCTAACTAGGAACCGGGAAAGTTGGAGACGGTAAGTCTATCCCATCTCCTTCATCAGGAAGCATATTTCTCAGGTTGACGTATGCAACCCTGTTCAGGGGGCGCCATACCGATGATAGATGTGCGTCCGTCACGACTGCTAGTGTTTCGCTCGGGGACGCCTCTCACGTCATTCTAGTCGATTGTTGGTTTTCCTATCAGCTCGACTTGTCTCTTACGCTTCATTAGCCTTGAGACCCGCAGAACCCCGGCCAGCTCTGTTTTCATCAGCTCCCGGTTGAGCTCTCTAAAGCTGACCTCTCCGAAGTTTGACTTGAGTTCCTTTTGTAAATCAATGTCTGTGACTGGGCCCTTCTTTTCCAGAACCTCCACTATGGCCAGGGACATGGGCCTCGGACTCCATCCCTTGCCCAACCCCAGGGTCACAGCAAGAGATTCTATCCGAAGCCGTCTAGGTTACGGCGACCGGGGCTCTTTCCTTCTTGAACCTCTTGCGGAAGCCCTGGTACCAGTTCTCCATGTCAGGAGTCACCGAAGGCTTGACGCGTTCTAGGGCATCCCGAAAATCCTCTATCGTGACACTCTTCGTTTCGATGTCCCGCCTCAAAGAGATGAGGCCCGCCTCCCTGCAAACCGCTTCTAGGTCTGCCCCCGAGTAGCCTGCGGCTTGCCTCGTAATCTGGTCCAGGTCAACATCCTGCGCTAGGGGCATGTTTCGAGTGTGGATCTTGAGGATCTGCAGACGGGTGGCGTGGTCTGGTGCCGGCACGTAGATGAGCTTGTCGAACCTGCCAGGTCGTAGGATGGCTGGGTCGATTATGTCTGGCCGGTTGCTGGCGCCTATGACGACCACGTTGACCAGAGATTCGATGCCGTCCATCTCAGTGAGCAACTGACTTATCACGCGCTCTGAAGCGCCGCTGTCGCTAAACCCCATTCCTCTCCTGGGGGCGACCGAGTCCAGTTCGTCGAAGAAGACAATGGATGGGGCAGCGGTACGACCCTTCCTAAAGACCTCGCGTATAGCCTTCTCTGATTCCCCAACCCACTTGCTAAAGAGCTCAGGACCCTTGATGGAGATGAAGTTAGCTTCACTCTCAGTAGCAACAGCTCTCGCCAGCATGGTCTTACCGCATCCAGGCGGCCCGAAGAGCAATATGCCCTTTGGTGGCCTGATTCCAACTCTCGTGAAAACCTCAGGCTTCTTCAGGGGCCATTCGACGGCTTCCTGAAGCTCCTGCTTGACATCCGTCAGCCCCCCTACATCCGCCCAGTTAACGGAGGGTACTTCGATGTAGACCTCCCGCATGGCGGTGGGTGTTATTTCCCGGTAGGCGTTCATGAAGTCGTCCAAGTTCACTTCCATCTTCTCAAGCATCGCACTCGGGATTCTTTCCTCCTCCAGGTTGATCTCTGGAAGGTAGCGTCGCAGTGCTTTCATCGCTGCCTCTCTGCAGAGTGCTGAGATGTCCGCGCCGGTGTAGCCGTGACAAATGTCCGACAACCGGTGAAGGTTCACATCCGAGGTTAATGGCATCGCTCGCGTGTGAATCTGCAGAATCTCGTGTCTGCCCATTTTGTCGGGGACTCCGATCTCTATTTCCCGGTCGAAGCGTCCCGGGCGTCGGAGCGCCGGGTCAATGGCGTTGGGCCTGTTGGTAGCACCTATCACGATGATGTTTCCCCTGGCGCCCATGCCGTCCATCAGGGAGAGCAGTTGCGCCACAACTCTACGTTCCACTTCACCCGTCACTTCTTCTCTCTTGGGAGCGATGGCGTCCATTTCGTCGATGAATATGATGCTGGGAGCCATCTCCTGAGCTTTCTGAAAAATCTCCCTCAGCCGGGCTTCTGACTCTCCGTAGTACTTGGATATGATTTCCGGGCCAGAGATGACGAAGAAGTTGGCGTCTGACTCGCTGGCAACGGCTTTCGCCACCAGTGTTTTGCCGCAGCCTGGTGGCCCGTAGAGGAAGACTCCTTTGGGAGGCTCGATGCCGAGCCGTTGGAAAAGCTCTGGGTGTCGGAGTGGAAGCTCCACCATTTCCCGGATTCTTTGAATCTCGCCGTGGAGTCCGCCTATGTCCTCATAGGCGACGATGGGTAAGCCCTTCTTCTCCGGGGTAGGCTCACCCATCACCTGGACAATGGTGGACTCTGTGATCTTGACGGGACCGTGGGGCCGGGTCCGGGTTGCTATAAGTGGAACGGAGCTGCCGAATATGTTTAGGAGGGTCATGTCTCCTTCGAAAAAGGGCATGTCCATGAATCGACGCTTGACAAAGCCGACGAACTCCTCGTCCACGCTTAAGCGGACGTCGGTGGGTGCAAAGACAATTGTCTGGGAGTCTTTTACCTCCGCCTTCTTGATAGTGATATACTCGTTAAGGGCTACACCTGCGTTCCTCCGAAGAAGCCCATCCACCCGGACGATCTCCTGACCCTGGTCCTCGGCATAAGCGGGCCAGGCAATGGCGACCGTGGTCCGTTTTCCCCGCACTTCTATGAAGTCGCCGGCTGTTATGGCAAGCTTCTGCATGGTCTCATTATCGATGCGGACTTTACCATGCCCAACGTCTCGCTGCTTAGCATCAGCTACCTTCAACTGTACTTCTTTGGCCATCATTACTGATTCAACTCCAGGATCGTGATTAGAAGGCAGGGTTCAGGAGAAGACGGGCGATCTAGTGCTCCGGATGCTTCTAACCTTGTATTTCATCGTCCTATTCCACCTCAAAGACTTTATCGCGACTATTAGGGGGCGCGCGCTACTTCCATTTCTTGAGGTCCCAGTCACTGAGAGAATCGATGTCTATCTTCTCCGCCTTGAGGGCAGTCTTCAATCCTTCTAGGACGCTCGCGAATGTGTAGCCCGCTCCGAGACGGAGAACGTGGTGGACAACAGGCTGCTTGTGCAATTGGTAAACCGAGTCTCTTGGGAACGAAGTGTTGAGCCAGAAGATTATCGGATTCTTAACCTTCCCGTTGAAGGGAACGAGACGGTTGGCAACAAGATGATTCGGCGGGTTATCCTGCCCTCGGAGCCTCTGGTCAAACTCGAAGCTCTGGCCAACTTGGACCATGGCCGTTCCCCTCCGAGCATGCAACGCTACTTGGGGCGATAGCATGCAGGCCGGACACTTGGACAGCCAGTCTCTCAACTGATTCTCGTAAGACTTCACCCAGTTGTCGAAAGAACTCATTCCCTGTCGACGGGCACCGCTCGATAATAGGGTTGTTGACCCTATCATTACACGGAAGCTCGCAAGAATCGAATGGAAACGGTAAGATCCTGGCTTCTTGATGACCCGCGGTGGCCCAGACGGCTTACATGGCGTAGTTGCACTTGCATTTCTACAGGTTTCGGCCAAACGCCTTTGGACAATGCTTGTTGTCTGCGAGGCCGGCGATTCTGCTTCAGAAGGGAAGTGAACCTGAGGTTTGGTTTCCTTCTAAGGCATTAGGCAAGCAAACCCTTCCGCAGCTAGGTTCAAACCCTCTAATAGGCTCAGACTAGTTCGAAAGACCCCCGCCGTGCCAATGGGCAGTTTTCCTTGCGGCAAATGCTCGAAAACCAGCCTCCCCAAATCCCAAACAAATCAAACAAGCCCAAAACACGCGTATCAAACAAGCGACCCCCTTTGGGGAGGGGCCTCACAACGAGGGGAGAGATACTATTTTTCCTACTCTAAAAATGAAATATTTCCACGGACGGCAGAGGCTAGCCGAGCCTGATCAGCTCGTCCTGCGGCTTGGAAAGTTCCTCGTAACGGCTCGAAGTCACCAAGACATCCTGTTCCAAGTTGCACGTCCCATACCTGCTAGTCACAGAAGGTTCGATTGTGAAGACCATGTCCTTCTGAACAGGCTTCTCCACCTGCTTACCATACCTCTCCGGCCACCTCGGCCCCAACAACGGGCCAATCTCATGCGTGCTCCTCCCCAGAACATGCCCCAACGCATGCTTATACTCCGAGTACCCTCTCTTCACAATCAGCTTCCTCCCAGCCCCGTCAACCAGGTAGCCCGCGACTCCCGGCTTCAAAGCTGAAAGCGCCACATCGTTCGCGTCCCTCGCCGTCTCAAACATACGCTTGACCCCGCTTGGAACATTACCAGAACCAACAAAATAGTTCCTCTGGATGTCGCTGCAGTATCCCTCATAGCTAACCCCAAGATCCAGCCTTACAAAATTCCCCCTCTCAATAGTATCATTATGGTAACCCACATGTCCCGCCGGACTATTCCCAACAACGACAGACGGGCAGTGGTCAGACCCCCACGCAAGGGACAGGTTCCTCTCGCCGACAAGCCTCTGCACGAAATCATGGACGTACTTGTCCTTCTTGCCTGGTCTGATAGCATCCTCAGCAGCATCATAGATTCTCTCACACTCTGCAATCGCCTTTCTAACAAGCCCAACCTCCTCAGGAATAAGCCGGGCCCGCAAAGCTATCGCAAGATCCTCCGCAGACACCAACCGCTTTGCGAGACTCTTCAAAGCATGCCTGAGGTACCTCTCCATCCCTGAAGTGAGGCCGTCCGCCGTGCCCTCATCATAACTCGTGTTTATCCCAATCTTCCTAGGTTTTCTCGCTCGGACGACCTGTCTCAAATTGGGGGCCGCGCCTTCGCTCGTGTATCCGATAATCTCGTCGTAGAACTTCCTCTGCTTGATCGCTTCCACTTCAAGGCTCCCAACAATAGCTGTCCTCCTCCCATCCTGGCCGATGATAGCTGCTGACCGCCAAGTGACGCCGCCCAGCCTCAGGTCCTGCGCAAGCGGGTCTTCATTCCCCTCCCGAGTGAAAGTTATCCACACGTCAATTCCCTGTTCTTCCATTGTCTCCTGAACGAAACGGAGTTTCTTCTTCAGGAAACGCATCCTTAGGGGCGATGTGTCGAGTTGCACGCCGTGCCAGCCTCATGGAGCCAGCTTATCGCTTTGCGTGTGTTCTCTAGTCACCGATAAACAAGGTATCGGGGAGACCTTTGAAGTCGCGATCTCCCGTGACGACTTTTGCATTCTGGGTCCTTGCGGTAGCGAGTATGATGCTGTCAGCAAGTGATAGCTTCAGGCTTCGCTTGATTTTCGCTGCGTCGATGGCTATTCTCTCGTCTGGTGGTATGAGGAAACAGCGCCTCCTGAGGGTGTTTCTCTTTTCTTCAGCCTTCTTCTCGTCATAGTACCTGAGAACCCAGAAGATTGTTTCCGCCATGTTTATCGTGGAGATGACTGCCGCCTCGGAGCCTTCTATGTGCTTTGCCGCCTTCTCGGAATGGGTCCCTCCTCTCCAGTACTCTATCCAGGTCCAAGAGTCAATCAAAACGGTCAATTTCTTCTCTCGCAAACGGTTTCAGTCTTGGTAGGCTGCCCCGTTCGGACCTCTTGAGGGTCTTGCTCTCCTTCAGAATCTCGCGTAGCGCCTCTGAGTAGCTCCTGAGAGCCCTCTCCCTTTTCATATGCTCAAGTACTTTGACGATGTCCTCGTCCACCTGGATTGTTGTCTTAGCCGTCAATCTGTTCTAGAGCTATACGACCGCATCGCTATAAAGCTATAGGTTCATAGATAGTCGCCTTCCGCTCGAAAACCTGGTCCATTAGGTGGGATGACGCCGTTTCCTCCAGAAGAAGATGAGAGCTGCCACACCTGCGACGACAAATAGGCTGGCCATTGTTCCGTAGAAAACGGCAAGCGGCAGCCCCAGAATGGTCGGGAACCATAGGCTGGTCTCTACTGCCCTCATACTAGCGGTCCCGGAAGCGCTGTAGGTTTGAGTGGTCCAGGAGTCAGCCACCGAAAACTCGACGAGAATCCCTGCTGCTCTGTCCCAGTGGTAGGTCCACTTGGTCGGGCCAGCTCCAAAAGTTACGCTCAAAACATTAACCTCGCGGGACGCGCCAGCGTAGGTTCTCGTCAGAGTATCGTTGAACCCGTCACTGGCTACATCAAATAATGTGTCGGTCCCGCCCAACCTGCCAGCTATTATGCATGCCCACCTGCATGCCCAGCTGGATCCCCAAGCTCCAAGAGTCAGGTTTCCCCATCCGTCCCGAAGGTTTACCGCGAACGTCTGCGTTCCGTTCTGGGACGTCTGGGTTCCGTTCTTGAAGCCGCCGATGATTCTGCCAGTAATATTCGTTCCAGTGACGCTTTCGACCTCGAGCTTAATCCAACTTGTGTCCTCGAAGTTCTGGAGGTCTCGGGGTATCTGCTGGCTCGAATCACTGGTCTGCCAAGATGCTGTAATGTCCGCATATTTCACCCAGTCCCCGGCTTTGACGCCTGGGACGTAGCTAGTCTGTGCTGTGGATGGGAGAATCGCGAAAGAGAGCAACGTAGAGAGGAGGACGACGATGGCTATTGCTCGACTATACGATTGTCTTCTCAAGAATCGTTTTCCAGCATTTTCAGGGTCGGTCTGAACTATTAGGGTTCCTGTCTGTGCTACAACTCGCAGATCGGAATTTGTGACCAGTAATGTCTGGACGAAAATACTGGATCCCATGAGACGAAGTGGCGAAGACGCTTGACCGCCTGTGAAACCTGACCCTAGCGGGTCGGGGACATGTTCCGGAGAAAAGCACGCCGGTGTATGTCGCGGCCTAGCATCATGAACATCACAGGGGTAGGTACCAGCTTCCGCTGGGACTGTTATTCATCGGGATTCTCTTGGGGAGTCCTGGCTTCCAGGTTCTTCCCAACTCTACAACCGGATGGTACTTTTCTTGGAGACGCCCCGTGTCTCAACCCGTGGCGCGCCAGTGTGACAGCCCATACCTTCGCCCACGACATGGGACCGTGTTCCAAAACG
>CAYIBO010000055.1:4988-7483 GCA_964361545.1 uncultured Candidatus Bathyarchaeia archaeon | reverse complement strand
TCGACATGGTACTCCAGTACTCCATCATCTTCACCGGCCCATCCACAAAATCATACCATACAAACTCCGACCGGGGATAGCCAATCTCCTTCACAGCCTTTGACATGTCCACCAGTTCCGGTTTGATGGCGAGATAGAGCGACGTTTCCAGCTCGCACGCGTGCGCTATCCCGCCGGGATAGTCAGACTCCCTGACCTTGTCAATAGCCGCACGCCCCTTAGGACCCGTAAGATAGAACATCGCCGCGCAAATCACACCGGGATATTCAACAACCGTGAGCCTCGCAACCATCTCCACAAGATTCTGGTTGCTACCATGCCCATTAACGATGAGGATTCTGCGAAACCCGTGCTTAGCCAAGCTTCTACACACATCAAGAACATACTCGACAAACGTCGACCACCCAATCGTAATAGTTCCCGGAAAATCCATATGATGAGGACTAAACCCATGCACCACCGACGGCAGCAAAACAACCTCCCTTGGCGCTTTCTCCGCCGCCAGCCTGCAAATCTCCCCTACAATACGCACATCCGTATCAACCGGCAGATGGAGCCCATGGTCCTCCAACGTCCCCACAGGAATCAACACCACCCGATCCTTATCCAAGTCCCGAATCTCAGGCCACGACATCTCACCCAACAACACCTTGACCACGCCTCTCACTTCGAAGCCTGGAAAAGCATGAACACCAGTAAGATGTTTATCACTACCGCTCCGCTCCCAACAGAATGATCCTCTTGCCAGATCTCAAGGAAGGATGCTGGATATGCGAGAACCTTCACCAGCCAAAAGACCTAGTATTCTACGAGTCCAAAACCTCACTCGCCAAGCTCAACCCCGACCAGCAATTTCGAGGCTACACCTTTCTAGTCCTCAAGTGGCATGAAGAAGAACTTCACAACCTCTCCACCAGAGACCGCAAATCCTTCCTCGAGGACATGTCCCAAGTCGGCTCCTCCCTAGCAGCGGCTTTGAAGCCTGACAAGATGAACTACGAGCTTCTAGGAAACGCCCAGCCGCACCTTCACTGGCACATAGTTCCACGCTACAAAACCGATCCCATGTGGGGTCGTCCAATATGGGCCGGCAACAGAAGACGAAATCGTCTGACTCAGGAGGGATACCTGGAACTGGTGAAGAAAATCAGGGAACATCTGCCCTACACCAAACTTTCTGCTAGCCTTAGGCCTTCCTAAGTAACACTCAACCGGCCTTTCAAGTTACGCCATATTGAAACGTACCGGGCCCAGCCCAGACACACTTACCACAGCAGAGGGTTCAGCCCAGTGGAAACAGCGATCTACCTAGACCTCGTAGCGCTCATTCCACCCGCCGTTGGGCTATCACTACTCCTCAGACGAAAGGCGAGCCTTCACGAGACTAAGTCAGCCACCGTCGTCCGCGCAAACACCTACTTCATAGCAGCAGTATTCTTCGACATTCTCACAAACTTAGGCTTCGCCTGGGCCACGGTCGGCACTCTATTCTCCCTGTTCTTCCTCTTTTCCGCCGTGGGCTTTCTGGCCGCTAACCTCTGTTTCTGTCCGGGTAGTCGTTCCATGAGAGAGTCCCTCTCAAAGATTCTCAGGTCCATTTCGTTCCTCCTCTACGAACTAACAATACTGGGCTGGCTTGTCGTAACACTCTATCTCCAGTCCCCGTACCTTCCTGCAAATATCGGATTGTGGGGTGTCACCACTATCTATCCGACCGTACTGTTCCTGCAAGCCAAGAAGAGAGCTAACGCCGCCCATGTCAGAGACATGCTAACCATACTCTCGACCACATGGTTCGGCCTTGGGCTGGTCATCCTCCCAACAATGCTGTTAGGAACTCTAGTCCCAGCGATGTCTCTGCCGTTTAGCCTTCCGCTCACCTTCCTAGCTGGTTCACTATTCTACTATTTCATGGCCCGGGCTGTCACAGACCCTACCGGGCTTTCAAGGCTCTGGATGAGCCGTCTTGTTCCCCAGACAATCATCGAGCTGGGGAGGAGATATCTCATCCTTCACGACACAGGGAGCAGAACATTGTCTTTCCTGTCCAACACTTTCAGAAGCATGATCGAGTCCGGCAGCAAAGTCATTGTCAGGTCCCCTCGTCGATCTTGGCTTCTGGAGACATTGACCCGAACAGAGCCGAAATTCGGGGAATGGATGAAGGACGGGAGGCTTGTCAGCATAGCGGAAAACGAAACCCCTAACACGCCAATCATGCAGGCAATATCCGAAAGGGTCAGCCTCGGAACCACATCGACAATCTTCGTAAGAAGCTTGGAACCCAGGGACCTACTGGCCGCAAGACCCTCAAGCGAGGAAATCCCCAAGGAAAAGAGACAGATGACGTCCGAGTTGTTTCTCCTGGAGAGCAGTAAAGCGCCACGGCCACAGCTCAACGAGTTCCTCAAGAGAAATGATGACATACACGTCCTTGACCTTTCTGAGCCCAAAGAATACTTCTCTGAACTCGTCAACCTTCAGCATGCCCGCCT
>CAYIBO010000055.1:0-4888 GCA_964361545.1 uncultured Candidatus Bathyarchaeia archaeon | reverse complement strand
CTCAGACCTGCTGGAAAACAACAAAACGACCGCGGTCCGGTTCGTCTTCGACAGCATCACAGAACTCATCAGGGGCGACCACTGGGAACAGCTCTACTCAGGTGTCAAACAGCTCGTGGAGCTACTAAGCGTCCAGCACGCCACAGCAATCTTCCTCGTGAATAGGGACACATTCGACCCCAAGTTCCTGGGAGCACTACGGGCAATCTTCTCTGTCCAGATGAAACTGAGCAGCCTCGGGCTGCAAATCACGAAACTGTCAAGCTCGTAGAACGTCCCGGCTCCTTTCCCGCCCGGTCCCGAAAGCTATACTGTATTTTCGACCGCGGAATCTGCTAAGACTATTTAAAATACGGTCCCAAACTCGTTTAGCCAAACGCGTTCAGGAAAAATGTGAGTGGGACTGTGGATCATCTCAGCCACGACGTTCTGATAATAGGCGGGGGGGCGGCGGGTCTGAGGGCCGCCATCGCGGCGGCGGAATACAACCCGAAACTGAACGTGGCTGTTGTGTCAAAGGTCTACCCGATGCGCAGCCACACCATATCTGCTGAAGGCGGGATGGCCGCCGTTCTGAGAGAATACGACAGTCTCGACTCACACGCCTACGACACAATCAAAGGCAGCGATTTCCTCGCAGACCAAGACGCTGTCGAGTTCTTTGTCAAAGAATCACCCCGCGAGGCCATTCGCCTAGAGCATTGGGGATGCCCGTTCAGCAGGGACCCCGACGGCCGGATCAGCGTCCGAGCCTTCGGCGGGATGAGCGTCAAGAGGACCCTTTTCGCCACCGACAAAATCGGATTCCACCTTCTCCACACCCTTTTCCAGACCAGTCTCAAGTTTTCAAACATCCACCGGTACGACGAATGGTTCGTCACCTCGCTCCTGGTTGATGACGGAAAAGTAGAAGGCGTAACCGCGATCGAGCTTCGCACTGGCGACCTAGTAACAATCCTAGCTAAGGCGGTGGTAATCGCCACGGGTGGTTGTGGCAAGATCTTCCAGTTCACCACCAACGGCTGGATAAAGACAGGCGACGGCATGGCCCTGGCCTACAGAGCAGGAGTACCGTTGAAAGACATGGAGATGGTCCAGTACCATCCAACACTACTGCCCAACACTGGAATCCTGATTACAGAAGCTGCACGTGGAGAAGGAGGCTACCTCCTCAACAAAGACGGAGAACGTTTCCTGAAACGGTACGTACCCGGAAAGATGGAGCTCGGACCGAGAGACATCATCTCAAGGGCTGAGATGACGGAGATTAGTGAGGGACGGGCTTTCGAGGGCCCCTATGGTTCCTATGTCCATCTAGACCTGACGCACCTGGGCGAGGCGGTGATTGAGGAAAAGCTGCCCTTCGTCAAAGAACTCGCCGAGCGGTATGTGGGAATCGACCCCGCCCACGAGCCAATTCCTGTCAGACCCGGCCAACACTACCAGATGGGAGGGGTGCACACCGACATGTACGGTTACACCGGACTCCCCGGCCTCTACGCCGCGGGCGAAGTAGCCTGCGTCAGCATAAATGGAGCTAACCGACTAGGAAGCAACTCCCTCACCGAGTGTCTCGTTTTCGGCGCGGCTGCTGGAAAGGCGGCGGCCGAATATGCTCAGAAGCAACCGGCCCCAAGCTTTGGCAATCCTGTCCAGGGTCTCTTCATGATAGAGGAGAACCGGATCTACGACCAGATTCTCAAACACGAGAAGGGCGAGCGAATCTCCGCCATCAGGACTCAGATGCAGCAGGCCATGGAGAAGTATGTCGGAATCTACCGTGACGAAAACAGCCTCATGGAAGCCTGTAGAATCGTCGGCGAATTGAAAAAACGCGTGAAGAACGCTGTGGTCGAGGACAAGGACCGGGTCTTCAACACTGAACTGGTATCCGCTCTTGAGCTCGAGTTTATGCTGGATGCGGCCGAAGCCATAGCCTACTCCGCCCTCCACAGGCGAGAGTCTAGGGGAACTCACTCTCGGATTGACTACACGAAACGGGACGACCTCGTGTTCATGAAGCACACGACGGCCTACAAGGGTCCTGACGGACCTAGAATCGAGTACTCGCCTGTAACGATAACTCGCTGGAAGCCTGAGGAGCGCGTCTACTAGGATGGACACAGAAACAGCCACTCTGAGAGTTGCACGGTACCGGCCCGAGAAAGATACCAAGCCATACTTCCAGGATTACAAGGTCCCATACCGCAGAGATACTGTGGTTCTGGACGCTCTCAACCATGTCAAAGCGGAGATTGACGGGACCTTAACCTACCGCTGGTCGTGCCGCATGGGGGTCTGCGGCAGTTGCGGGGCAAACATCAACGGAACCCCGAAACTAACCTGCGCAACGTTCCTGCACGAATTCAAAGGACGCACGATAACTGTCGAGCCCCTCGCCAACTTCCCCGTCATCAAAGACCTCGTCGTCAATATGGACGACTTCATGGAGAAACTCGTCCGGATCAAACCCTGGATTATCCGAGAAAGAGAGTCTCCTCTCGAGGAAGGCGAGTACAGGCAGAGCAGTGCACAGCTGGAGCTCTACCACCAGTTTTCGTCCTGTATCAACTGCATGCTCTGTTATGCTGCATGTCCCGTCTACGGGCTTAACGAGGAGTTTCTAGGACCCGCAGCCGCCGCGTTAGCTTACAGATACATTATGGACTCCCGAGACCAGGGCAAAAAGGCCCGCTTCCCCATAGTACACGAACTGGATGGTGTCTGGGAGTGTACCCTCGTGGGGGAGTGCAGCGTGGTCTGCCCCAAGGGAGTAGATCCCATGCTGGCGATTCAGAAGACGAAGATTCTCGGTGCCACCGAGAGTGCCAGGTCGCTCCCTGAGGCTTTGAGGTCTATTGTGATGCCCCGTGGAGGTGGCTAGGAATGTCCGAAGGGAGAAAGTTTCCGGAGTTTCGAAGAAAGCTTACTCGTGGCTGGTGGCTAGCGAACTCACACTACACTGCTTACATGATCAGGGAACTCACAAGCCTCTTCATAACCATCTTCAGCCTACTCTACATCTACCAGCTGTCAGTTTTGGCGTCCCGCAACACGGCATCCTACGCGAGCTATCTGAACCTGCTCAAGAACCCATTCATGATCGGCTTCAGTATCATCATCCTAGCTTTCAGCCTCTACCATTCTTTCACCTGGTTCTACCTGACTGGCAAAGTCCAGCCCATCAAGCTCGGAAAGAGAACTACAACTCCCACCCAGGCTCTCGTGGCCAATACGATAATTCTCGGCGCCATTTCCTACGGCGTCATCTGGCTCTTTCTGTTGGAAGGTTTAGGATTTTGAAAAGCTCTCAACGTGTAAGCGTTGCTGCCCGTGTACACGCCATGCTCTGGGGAGTATTCTCACTTGGAGGCATCATTGCCGCGTTTCTGCTCCCCGTATTGATCTACGTGAACAACCTAGCGTATCCTTTGGGCCTTTGGCCGGCAACTCAGATAGACCCCACGAGTCTTCTCGTCACGCGTCGGTTGTCGACTCTCCTGATTTTTCTAACGGTTGCAGGGTCCCTTTTCCATGGAATGTTTCGGCTCATCCCCACTTTGGGAGAGCTGGGCCTTGGAAGGTTCAAGGAAAAAATGGCCGCGATGGGCTATGCGATAATCGGAACTGGAATTGTGTTCCTCATTATCTTCCTACTCTCCTTAAACCCCAACCTTCTCCGGCTCCCATAACTCTCGAAAGGAATCCCTCATTCTAATATCGGGCTTCTGGGAGGATGGGCCATGGCTCACGGCCGTTCGCTCAGGGAGTTTGGGGAATACCGGGAGAAAATGAACCGGAAGATTCTGGAACTAGGAAACCTCCAGACGAAACGTTTCTTCAACCTTGACACGCAGGCCTACAACGATGGGGCTCTTCCACGCAAGACGAAGGAGCTTCTAGGTCTCGTCGCGTCAATGGTTCTTCGATGCGACGACTGCGTAACATACCACATCATACAATGTGCAGAGCAGAAGGCTACGGACCCGGAGTTCTTCGAAGCGTTCAACATCGCATTGGTGGTTGGGGGCTCGATAGTGATTCCGCATTTGCGGCATGCTGTGGAGACGCTTGAGGAGTGTCGCCGTAAACAATAATTGTGAATGTTAGCTGGGTATTGGTGGGCCGGGGGAGACTCACATCGCTAGCGTTGAGTCTTCGACGCCCGGGAAACAGAATCTGTCCCTCCCTCCTTTCTTCTGGCGCCCTTTTCAGGCCCATCATCTTGACTAGGACCCCTGGATTAAGGTCCTAGGTGCCCTAAGCATCACCCCATGCCAAATGGGTGGGCGTGCTAAGGGTAGATGTCCACAGGATGCATTAGCCGCGGTGGGCCCGCCACTCACAAATCTGACCCTCAAAGCTTAGGATGGTCCTCAAGGGTGCAGTTACTATTGGGTCAGGCAAGTTCGTAACAACGGCTTTACTTTTCTCAACCTTCAGTGGCTTCGCCTAGGCAGTAGCTTTGGGCCTTTTTCGCCGTCCGAGGTGGGAGATTCTCAGTGTGAACAGAGACCAGGTGTACACTCGGATAAGCGCGAAACATCTGAAAACGGGAAAGACTGTTGACATGTTGAGGGCCCCGGACTATGCTCCACGTGCTGATGAACTCATACGATCGCTCGAGATGGAGCTGGAGAATTTAGTGGAGCCCATATTTGCAGAGTGGCGTCGCCGGTCCCTTGACGAATTAGGTGGAAAGAGAATCTGAAAGGGTTTGTGGCGTTTCCAATTTCGTACGCCAAGGAACATGCCACGGTAATCAGAAGGTTATGAAGACGAGGTAAAAAGGAATGCAGACCGACAGAAATCAGGGCACTCGAACTTTGTGCGGTTAAGAAGGGAATAATAGACGAGGCCTAGTGGGTCCTAGAGAACCAGAGCCTCA
>CAYIBO010000054.1:0-7721 GCA_964361545.1 uncultured Candidatus Bathyarchaeia archaeon | reverse complement strand
ATCACGAGGGTCTAACGTCGAGGCTGAAAGGCCGATGGTTCAAGAACTTCAGATGGTTAGGGTATGCAAATGGGGAAGTTGGGCCATCTCTCTACTGGATAACCGAAGACGGTAGATTCCAGATTAGAGTCCAACTTTCGCCCACGGAAGTCTTAGTCTGGTCCCAGTCCATAGACCCGAAGGATACAGCGTCTCCCGTGGCGGCCGGGTACGAGCTCTTTGATCGGGTCAGCAGAATCATCCCAGAAACAGGAGAATACAGCTAAGCGCATTCTCTATCTACGACAAAGGTGACTGGATAGGCCTCTCCCCAGTCAATATCCGTCACCCCTGACATTGTCTAGCCAGAGGATCCTGATCGTGCAAGGACTGTCAATGTCCGTCCGTCGCATTATGGCCAAGAGAATAGACTGGCAACCCATGGAACGCCATCCGAGACCCCTCAGAAGAAGGCACCCGACTGAGATGGGGATTGGTCGACCGAACGCTCCCAAATAATCTCGACCTTCTGTATCAATAACTACGCATATACCGACCCCTCGAACCGTAAGACCCGGGGTTGTAACCCCTCTCGCTCAATTAACAGTGACAGCATGCTTTGGTACCTGAGCTTGTTCGGGCCTCTGCGAGACTCTCAAAACTCGAAGGATGCGGGGAAGCTCGGTACCCAAGGAAAATGCTGCACTCGTAATTCTAGCCCTTGCCATAGTCTTGATTCCGAATCTTCCTGTCAACGTTCAAGGTCCTCCACCATCCCAACCTTCCACCTTCTATCTTCACAAGCAGAGTTCTAAGACCCTCAACACGATTACAACGACTCTCTGGGCAAATACGACCCAACTCTGGGCTCCAACGACTCAGACTGAACAGAGAAGCGCTTCGCGCAGCAGCCCCGGAGTCTGGGATTTCTACACCCAGCCAGTCCTAGCCGGGAATGTCACGTTCACAGGACCCCTTACTTTCACCCTGTACCTCTCGGCTTCAGCAAGCACAGGAACTGGAACGGTAATCACGGGAACGGTTAGCCAGATCACGTCTACTGGGACGGTCGTCCCGCTCGCTGTAGCAAGCCTCTCCAACACTCCAGTAACGACGACGGTGAACGTGTATACTCTCACTATTGTCAGCAACACATACCAAGTGGAAGCAGGCACCATCTTTGACTTCACCATCACAGTGAGCATCCCAGGAAACCAGGCTCGGACGATTACGCTCTACTACGACTCTCCGTCCTACCAGTCTCACGTGTCTATCACTTTTCAGTCCCGCATTGGGGTAGTTTCCTTCGCAAGCTACAACCAGACGGGCGTGTAGGCTAGTTTCTTAAGCAGAAATTGGACCGGGCCAGCCCGTCAAGTGTCGCTTAGAGCATCTCTGTTCGACGCTCTGGGACTCTACGATATTGCGACTGTCACCACCAACATAACTTCGCCATCAGGGTCAATCAAACTCGCGAACTCGCCTCTGTCCCGTATCCAAGGGACAGACTTGAACTATACTGGGATCTACTCTCTGAACGTCACGTATTCCGGGAATGACCCGAGCGGGGTCTACGATGCCAACCTTGCTGTGATAGACAATGTGGGAGTTTCCCTTAGCCTTCAGCTTTCCTACACCATCTTCGCCTTGTGGCGATTGGACCTGAGAACGGTAAGCCAGGACCCAGCTCCACTCCCAGTGCAGGGCGTGTCAGTTACGATATTTGCGGGAGCGGTTGGAGTGTTTTCTGGGACCTCTAACGCGTCAGGCTGGGTAGCTCCAACAGGGATCTTGTTGCGAGACGACGCAACGTACACGATCAATGCCTATTGGCAGGGATACCAGGTGAACCAGACGCTTTCATACATTCCCATATCCTCGCTGAGCCTGCCCTTGTCACTGACGGTCAATCGAATAGACTTCAACAGTGTGTTCCGCGACGGAAATGGCAACCTTCTACCACAGTCTCCCTCGACCTTCAGGCTCGCACATCCAAATGGAACAGTTACGAGCCAGAGCGGTTCAGCAATCTACGTTCTTCCCGCAGGGTCGTATTCTATTTCTGGAGTGATGTGGAGAGGAGTCGATGTTACACCCGCAACGGTCAGCTTCAACCCTAGGAACGGACCTCCGACCTTCAGCCTCCAGATTTACGATGCGACCCTTTTAGTCGTCAACCAGGACGGGCAGGTATTACCTGGAGCCCAAGTCACCCTGAGCCTGGGAGGACAGACTATTGCCCAGGGCACAACTGCAACCGACGGGGTCCTTGCTGTCCCGAATCTTCCAAGGGGCCAGTACATAGCCCAAGTGGAGTACCAATCGCAGACTACAACAAGCACGCTTGATCTGACCCAGAACGTGAGCAGCAGGATCCAAGTCAATCTCGCCCCTTCATCCGCCTGGATCGGCCAGACCCTCGGCTGGGTACTAATCGTAGGAGCGGCAGTGGGAGGCCTGGTCGGATACCGTCAGTTCACAAGGTCGAGGCTTGCTTTCAAGGAAGAACCTTTCGAGTATTTCGACTCGTTGACAGGCGGCGGTTTCAGGAGCGGAGACACTGTCCTCATTGTAGGGGACCTTGGAACCGGCAAGACCACAATTTGTGAACAGCTTGCATACAAAACATTGACCGGCGGTAACCCGGTCATATTCCTGAGTTACGATAAGCCGGACAACGTGCGTTCGTCAATGAAGTCATTCCGGTGGGACCCCTCTCAGTTCGAGACCACCCATCAGTTCCAACTTGTAAGTTGCGAAATCTCGTCACCAGAAACAAATGCCCGTGGCTTTGGGATTCTAGAGAACTTCTACGATATCACGGCCTTGAACATCAGCATCAACTCCGCACTTGATGAGTTGACCATGCCAAAGCCCAGCATTTTTATCGACTCTCTCACCCCTCTGGTAGAGCGGGCAAGTCTAACGGGTCTCGTGAACCTTCTCCAGGAAATAACAGCGAGAGTCAAAAAAATGCAAGGGCAAATGTTTCTGACCGTTGACAAGAGCGTGCCAAGGTCCGCACTCACAAGAGTGGAGGAGACGGTTGACTCCGTGATAGAACTTGCCCAAGTCATCGAAGGCGGAAAAACATTCTCCGAGCTTAGAATAAAGAGAATGAGAGGACGGAAGTTCGACAACAAACCCATCCGTATGAGGGTTGATTCCAGAAAGGGAATAGTCTTTCAGGTGCGAAGAACCATACACGGCGGACCTGTGATCGAGGAAAAGCCGATACCCGTCCAGCAGAAGAAAAAGCGCTGAGACTGTTCTTCGCTTTCGCTATCGCTGAAGGGTTTGGACTGGCCTGTAGGCCCGGAGAAGATAAACACCTACGATCGTCCAGTAGCTAAGGTATACAACGACCCGCAACCATTCCGGGTTTCCATCGTAGCCTACGAGGGCCCGCAGAATAGAACCGACGACACCCTTCTCATGAAATATGTCGGTATTGTCAGCTGGGTTAATGTTGAAGGCCTCTTGCGATAGAAGCCCGAGTTGGACACCAGACGATTCTGATGCTTCGATTAACTCATGAACGCCAAATCCGGCCAGTCCCGCTGCCAACACGACAAGCAAGATACTGGAATACTTGAAGAATCGTCTGATGTCCAATTTGTAGGTTCCCTTAAGAAGTAGCATCACAAGTATCAAGACTGTTCCAATTCCAAGAGTTGCCCCTATGGCCGTCCCCGACGGGTCGAGGAAGAAGACGCCAGTCAGGAAGAGTACTGTCTCTATACCTTCGCGGACAACGGCTACAAAGGCCAGGGCAAAGATGCCATAGGTCTGTCCGCGGGACACAGCGATGTCGACTCTCTGTTCGATCTCATGCCTTATTGTGCGTGCATTTCGTCCCATCCAGAATACCATGTAGGTAAGCACGATTGTGGCCGTAAGGGCCGCTGTCCCTTCAAAGACCTGCGCCGCCGGACCTTCCAGCTCTCCGTAAATCAGATGGATAGTCCATCCTAGCGCAAGGCTTGCGAGAACAGCCGCTAGCGATCCGGCAAGAAGGTACCGATTCAACTCAGTTCTTCCAATCTTTCTAAGGTAAGCTGATACTATTGTTACGATGAGGGAGGCCTCTAATGCCTCTCGGAAAGTTACCAGAAAGCTTGCGAAGACCACTCTGTTAGGCGCCCCTAACCGGTGAGGGGTGGGCCAGCCTATTTAACCGCTAGGCTCACCTAATATTTACAAAGCCTACCAACGAGGAATCCAAACCAAGGACATTTACGCTAGGCCCGCCCCAATAGTTGCGAGCAGGATGACCGACTGCAGAAGCGCCGAGCACGATACGACTCCCTCCACCAAGGAGCACATGGAAGAGTACCTAGAAGTTCTCAGAATTTTCCAGGAAGAGGGGGAGAACCTTGTCAAGATCAGCTGGATCGCGGAACGCTTAAGCTTAGCAAAGCCCAGCGCGGTACAGATGCTGAAGAAGATGCAGACCCAGAACTATGTCAAGTACCTACCGCACCAAGGCGTCGAGCTAACTGCCAAAGGGAACAGTGTAGGGACCCGTATCCTTCGAAATCACAGGGTTATGGAAGCTTTCGTCAAGGACACTGTGGGGGCGGAGCTTGACGGCAAAGTGGGCTGCGCCATCGAGCATCACATGAGCGAGGAATTCACCACTACACTTTGCACATGGTTGAAACATCCAGCGACATGCCCCCACGGCTATCCGATACCGCCTGGTGAATGTTGCAAGAGGTCGGGACAGTAAATTCCAGCCCGGAGCTTCCAACCCACAAGGCCAGTACTACTATACGACAATGATTGCAGTATCTGTAAGAGGTTCGCTGGCCTCGCTTATCGAGGCTCGAAGAGCTGGATCGACACTGTGGGCTTGTTCACGGAAAGGGGCGCAGAGATAAAGCGTGAGTTCTTCCGTTCTAGCGATAGACCGGACGAAATGTTCTGGATTCTCCTTGGGGACACGGGATTCGGGGGTAGGTCCGGGCTGCTACCACTACTCCGGGAGATAATCAGGGGACGAATACTGTGACGCAAGAACCTGATAATGCCTGTCCGCGACCAAAGAACGCTCTGGAAAGAATACTCGGAACTTTGCGCCGTGGACGAGTAGTAGTAAGAAGGAAAAGCTAGGTTCCTTCGCCTAGTTCACTCTTAGGCTCTTGTCAGCGTCAAACCCCAGGGAGCGTCCCCAGGCTTTGATGCCGTCAAGGATCTTCTTTGAGCCGAACCAGCAGAGGGCTGTGAATACTGACTTGAACACTGGGTTCAGCTTCATCAATGTTGGCGGCATGGTGTGCAACTCCAGCACCGTATGTCTCCAACTGCGATAGATGACCCAGAACCGTGCTTCGTCGATGCCTTCGTCGATGTTGAAGAAGCTCTTGTTCTTCAGGACGCCGAGCGGAACGAAGCTGAGGGGGGTGACTGTGAAGTGGGCCTTGTTGCCGATCTCTTTCCGCAACCCCTTCTCCATGCGGTCGATGAGCCGAACGGTGTCAAGCGCGTCCTCTGTGGTCTCGCCAGGGAGCCCTACGATTATCGTGTAAGCGGGAAACCAGTAGTTCTCGTTGAAGATGCGGGTCCCGTTGTAGATTACGTCCTGCCACTCGTCAGGGCTGAAGGGCTTTACTTTCAGAGGCATGTACTTCCTGATCAGTTCACAGGACCCTGTCTCGAGGCCGGATTGTATTCCGATATACCTGTCGCTTCCCAACCTTGCTGTTTCGGATATTTCCCGTATCAAGTCGGGGTCCGCAACCGCGGGCGAAGTGGTCCCGTGTGTCGGGTTGGAATACGTGATTCCAGGGACTGACATCACGGTCTTGAACAGGTCTAACACGGCCTCATGGTTGGGCATGAAGCCCTTCTTGTCCTCAAGCTTGTAGAGGAATATGTCCTCGCTGTGGACCCAGACGTTCGGGTTGCCGACCTTCGTGTTGACCTTGATCTCTCGGATAATCTTCTCGGTGGGATAGTATTTCGCAACCCTGAGGTTAGGCTCGCAGAACTGGCAGTTGCGCCCGCATCCCCTCATCACCTCTACTAGCCCGTGAACCGTGGGGGCTACGATGTCAGGAATATCCTCCAGCTTGGGGCCGCGCGGAACGTGGATAAAATCGGGGCTGCCGTTGAACTCAATATCATTGCATAACTGGCCAATAACGTGGTCGCACTCGCCCACCACCACATGGTCAACGCCTAAGGCTCGCGTCTCATCAGCTCTGACCTCCATCTGCCACGCCCCGGACCCTCCAACCACCAGCTTGGCCTTGGGAAAACGCCTCTTGGCCCTGTCAATCTCATGGACCAGCTCGACAAACCTCCGCTTCGTATACGCCGTCATCCTTCCACCGTCAGTGAACATCATGCTCACAGGACCCAGCCCCAACGGGTCCATGGTGGAAATGCCCACTATGCTGGTCTTGTCGTCGATGAACTTCGACACGTGAGCCGGGTGCGCGACAACCACATCCTCCGGCTTGTAGCTCCTGAAGAGGGCAGCCTCAAGCTTTCGCAGCCCGTATGGAGCCATAGTGGCCACCCCGTCAACATGCTTGACCGGGGGCGAGAGAAAGTCGAAAATCAGCCGGGGAACCTTCTCCACCGGTGCGCAACTGAAGAAGTCGAGTAGAGGTATTCCCCAGTATTCGCTCATCTGTGTAGAGTCTGCGGTAAGAACTATCCTAGCCATTCAATCTCCTCTCCATTCACAATCCAAGCCCGAATGGACGTCCTTTCGTCAGATTCTCTAAGAACGGAGTCTTTTCTCGGTGTTGCGTATTTTAAGCTAGTGTTTCGTTTTGTAAGAATAAAGAATAGACTCCCTCGCCGGGGTTATGGCCTGCCCTAGTCACGAACGCTTCGGCGCAGTTTCCGTTTCAACATATTCGCCTCAGGACCCTTTCAATCCAAACCCAATATTCATCACGTCTTCTGGCGGACTCGTCTCTGCGACACATGGAGTCAGCTATGCCCTTGGGATCAGAAGAACTGGAGAGGAGGGAGAAGAGCGGGTTCACATCTCTCTCCACATTCGCTAGAGTCAGCGATGTCCATAAATGCCAGTATCCTCGCGGGCCCTCACATCATGCAAACAGTTGCTAACCTCCAACCCGGAAAGCCTGCACCGGACTTCACAGCCCCGATCACGTCGGGGGAGATCATCCGTCTCAGTATCTATCGTGGCAGGAAGGTGGTTCTCTACTTCTACCCCAAAGACGACACGCCAGGCTGCACTGTGGAAGCGTGTGGTTTGAGGGACCACTACCATAAGATACGAGAGTTGGGTGCGGAGGTTCTCGGCGTAAGTATTGACGATGTGGAATCACATCGAAAGTTCACACAGAAGTTCAACATTCCCTTCCCACTGGTCGCTGACGTGGATGCGAAGATCACCGAGGCTTACGGGGTCTACAATGAGAAGTGGAAGATGGCTCGCAGGGTAACCTTTCTCATCGACGAGCAGGGAAACATAGCACGGATCTTCGACCCCGTCAAGCCTGATGTCCACCCGAAGGAAGTACTGGACGCGCTCAAGGCCTAACTGAAAAACTCAGTTTATCACGGGCAAGAACCTATCTTCGACCACTGAAGAACTGAGCCGGCCCACTATGGGCAGCTGATACCCACAGTTCATGCATCTGTTCTTCTCGTCAAGGTTCCAGCCGATGATGTCGAAACCGTAACGCTTCACAGCTATGGCTTTGCATCCGGGACAGTAAGTGTGCTCCCAAGGATGACCCGGAACATTCCCAATG
>CAYIBO010000053.1:0-8055 GCA_964361545.1 uncultured Candidatus Bathyarchaeia archaeon | reverse complement strand
TTGGACCCCGAACTCCTTCGCAAAGAAGATTGAGCTGACAGCCTTTCCGCAGCCCATGTCAAGCACTCGCATCCCGGGCCGAAGACTCATGACCTGCGTCAACGCCTCCGTAAGCCACAAAACATTTGGCCCCATGAGGTTCTCAACTACCCACTCCGGGTCATAGGACCCAGAGCGCGGAAACTGCCCCTCAGCAAGCAAAGCCGCCAACTCCGATTTGCTATGCTTCTTGGCCATGGTTCTTTGCCGGCCACAGCCGTCTATTTGGGTTTGGAGCGCCTCGCCTCGACCCACCACTGCGAAGGATCATTTTCCGTCCTAGACACGAGGCGTTCAAATAGCCGCCCCATCTTTTCTAGGGAGGACCTGGTGAGACATGAGGACGCTTGTGGCTGAGTGTAAGGTGCCCACTGTCCCATCTAGAGCGGATGAAGTTGTTTCGATGGCCCGCTCGATAGGCTATGATGTTGTTGAGACCGTCATTCAGCAGAGGAAGACTGTCCACCGTACTTACTGCATAGGACCCGGAAAGCTGGAGGATGTGAAACTCTCAGTCCAAGGAAACGATATCGAAGCCATAATCTTCGCAAACGCTCTGCCAGGGTCGCAGGTCTTCAAGATTCAGAAAGTCCTAGGAGGTACCGACGTCAAGGTGATCGACCGGAACCTGTTGATATTGGAAGTGTTCGACCACCGGGCGATGACGAGGGAGGCTAAGCTGCAGATCCAGCTGGCCAAGCTGCGCTACACGTTCTCCTGGGGAAAGGAGTTTCTCAGGCTGAAGGGCATACTCGGCGAACAGGTCGGTTGGAGCGGTCCTGGAGAGTATCCGTTTCAGGATTATCAAAGTGCCGCCCGCAAGCGCATATCTCGGCTGGAAGGAGAACTCAAGGATGTTTACGAGAAGAAGAACCTTTTGAGAAATAGGCGAAGAGAGCTGGGCGTGCCAATCGTTGCGCTGGCCGGCTATACGCAGAGCGGCAAGACCACTTTCTTCAACAGAGTAGCTGGCGAGACCAAGGACACTGGGCTAGGACCCTTCACCACACTTACAACCTTCGCCCGTAAAGTGGCGTACAATGGCGGCTTCAACTTCATGCTCATAGACTCCATCGGCTTCATCGAAGACATGCACCCCATCATCCTCAAAGCGTTCAACACAACCCTCGGCGAGATTTCCGCCGCGGACCTGATTCTGCTCTTCGTGGACGTAGGCGAGGACGAGGAAAGCATATTCCGAAAGCTCACAGCCTCAAACTACATCCTCAAACGTATAGCCCTAAACGTCCCACTGATAATTTGCGCCAACAAGGTAGACAGGTGCACACCTGACGAGCTCAAGGAGCGGAAAATGCTGCTCTCACGCGCCTTCGCAGGGACCCCGCAGGTAGAACTCAGCGCGCTGAAAGGCACTAACACGGACCGGGTCCTGGAGCTGGCCTACCAGCAGCTCAACGGCGTACCCCTCATCAGCGGAGAACATAGCTCTCTAGAGTTGCAAAGCTGACCATAGTAGATTCTCCCCAATCCTAAAATTCTTCAATGTAGTATGGTGAAGACAGGCTGTCTAAGTGGAATTAAGGAAACTACAACGGACCCCAGACGGAACCTACCTCGTCACCATCCCGAAAGCATGGGCCAAACGCGCAGGCCTAGGACGCGGCTCAGTGGTCTCCTACGAGGAAAGACTGGACGGCAGACTCCTCCTCTCCCCAAAGATAGGCGAAGAGAGGGCGCCACAGGAGGTGGTTCTCGACGCGTCCCCGCTCCTCAGGCGTGAGATCATAGAACGTTACCTCCTCGGCTATGATATCATCAGGGTCCAAGCGAAGGACTCGCTGTCTCCCCAGCTCCGGGACGAAGTGCGACGGGCCACGAAGAGGCTTGTGGGCCTTGAAGTGGTGGAAGAAGACTCGCGCAAGATCGTCCTCCAGTGCTTGGTAGAGCCATCGCTGCTGGTCCCGGAGAAGATTCTGAGAAGGCTGGAGATGTTGTCAATGCCGATGCAGCTCGACGCAACACAGGCCCTGGTCACGTCCAACCTCGAACTGGCCAAAGGGGTCGTGGAGCGGGACGAGGAAGTAGACCGCTGGTACTTCCTGCTGGTCCGACTTGTTAGAGCGGCCATAGCGGACACGTATCTTCTCGAGAAGATCAAAGTCTCAGCCGTGGACTGTCTAGACTTCCGACTACTTGCAAGCTACATTGAGACCTTCGCGGACTACGCAGTGACGGTCGCAGAAAATACCCAAGACAAGGTTCCGATACCAAAGGAGGAGCAGGTCCTCCTAGAGAAGATCGGGTCCTCGGTCAACTCAATGTACAAGGACGCAGTAGGCGCGGTTCTGTCCCGGGACATGAAACTGGTCTCGTCGACTGCTAAACGGTTCCAAGAATCAAAGAGGCTTCTGTCCCAGGCCGAAGCGGAAATCGCGAAACTACCCAGACCGCTGGTCAATCACATCGTTGCCGTTCTCATAGCCCTGAACCGCATGTGCGAGATCTCGGTGGACATATCCGACCTAACGATAACTAGGTGGAACATCCAAGAGAAGCCGGATAACCGCATAAATCCGACAACTCCCTAGATAATCTAGCCAGGACTCCTCCATGTCTGAACAGATGCGGAAGGCAGTAGGCCTCTTACTGGAAGCAGGGTTCCAGATGGAAACCGACGCCTTCAAGGCCCTCGTCGAGATTGGACAGGAGGACCAGATGAACTCTCTCGTGGAGGAGGTTCTGAAGGTCGCCGGTGCCATGGAGCCCCGGCCCATATCCATAAGCAAAGACCTGGTTCTGAAGGCCGCAGAACAGCTGGACCTCACTAAGGCGCCGGTTGTTGAGACGGGGCTGGGGCGAGGACGAAGGTTCGCCGAGGACGTGGAGCCGCGGCTCGAAATAGTCTCAGACCCTACCGGGAAGCTCGGGACCACAGGCGCCTTCGACGACTTTCTCAAATATTTCCGCAATCGCTTCGAGAAGATGAGTGCGTTCTTCAGACAGAGGATGGATACGAGGAGCGCCGGGACGATCGCTGATGCTTTGTCGGGAGGAGCCAACGGCCGCGCACGTTTCATCTGCATGGTAGTCGACAAGCGTGAGAAGGGCGGCAGAATATTCCTAACAGTAGATGATTATGATGACGAGGCAACAGTCCTTGTGGGCGACCAGAACCCTACGCTCTACCAGACCGCCAGACGGATAGTTCGCGACCAGGTCGTCTTTCTAGCGACAAAGAAGAGTTCCGGGAGCCTCTTGATAGCGGAGGATATTGTGCTGCCGGAGATTCCGGACCGCAAACCGTCTCGATCTCCCGAAGAAGTCTACGCCGTGCTGATCTCCGACACCCACATTGGCAGCAAGGTGTTCTTGGAGGATGCCTTTCGACGGGTATTAGGCTGGTTGAAGGGAGATGTGGGGGACGTGAACCAGCGAGAGGTCGCGGACAGGGTGAAGTATGTTCTGATCTGCGGTGACCTTGTAGATGGAATAGGGGTCTACCCGCGGCAGGAGGTCGACCTGGCGGTTCAGGATATTTACGAGCAGTATCGTTTGGCTGCCAAGTTCGTCAGCGAAATTCCGGAGCACATGGAAGTTGTCCTGATACCAGGGAATCATGATGCGGTTCGGCAGGCACTGCCACAGCCTTCTATTTCGAAGGATTTTGCTGGTCCTGTCTATGATGCTCGGCGCATTGTGTCGCTGGGCGACCCGGCGGAGGTCAGGCTGCACGGCGTCCACTTCCTACTCTACCACGGCACGAGCCTGATGGACATCGTGAGCTCCGTCCCAGGCCTTGACTATCAACAGCCGGTGGAAATCATGGAGTACCAGCTGCGGATGAGGCATCTTGCTCCCGAGTATGGGAAACTGACGCCCATTGGACCCGAAGCGGAAGACTTCCTCGTAGTTGACAGGGTTCCAGATGTCTTCCAGTCAGGCCATATCCACGTTTCAGGTTGGGGGGCCTACCGGGGAACGACGATTGTTAACAGTGGTGCTTGGCAGGGGCAGACAGACTACCAGAAGCGAATGGGTCTCGAACCCAAGCCGGGATTACTGCCGATTGTGAATTTGAAGACCTTGGAAGTTCTACCTATCAATTTCCTTTCGGGCTAGCCACCTGACCGTCCAAGAGGGTTGCACAGGTTAATCTTCCCGCCTCGCAGACTTCACTTTCATGACTGTAGAATCCCACAATGTGAGCATCCACACAAAGAGAGAAGGGGAGATCGTGGACATCACCGACAGGATTCAAGGAATCATCGATGAGGCTGAGCTGGACAATGGCGTTGCCTTTCTCTTTGTTCCAGGCTCTACAGGAGCATTAACCACGATAGAGTACGAACCGGGACTGCTATCGGACTTCCCAAGCGCCCTGGAGAGACTTGTTCCTAGAGGAATACCCTACGAACATAAGAAGCGCTGGCATGATGGAAACGGCCACTCACACGTAAGAGCCTCCCTGCTTGGACCCGACCTCTCGGTCCCCTTCCAGAAACGAAAACTACTCCTCGGCACCTGGCAACAAATCATCTTCGTGGAACTAGACGTTAAGCCAAGGGATAGAACGATAATCGTACAATTGATCGGAGACTAGTCCCGCACCCCTCTCTTTCCAATGGAAAACATCGACCCCTTAGAGTCGAGACACTAGCTTTACTCCTCAGAATGAACAAGTCGACAAAAATGTACAGGCTGTCTTATGAACAAACAATCATACTTTACCTAGTGGAGTAACCTAACGGTCAAAACAACTCACTCCTTACTTCCCGAGTAACCTATTTTCAATGGAAATAGAGGGGTGTGTGGGTCGACCTGAAGTTTTCGTTGTTCCAGTTGAAACGATTGTACGAGAACCCTTAATTCCACTGGAACTAGTGCCCGGCCAAATCCTCCGAAAGAGTGATTCATACTGTCACAATCACACCAGAAGCTCGACCTGATATTCGACCGTGCCATTTCAGGCGGCGAGATCTTCCAAGACCGGAACCTTCTACGCCACGACTACATGCCCGCCACCCTGCCACATCGAGAAGACCAGATTGAACGCCTCGCCTCCATCCTAGCCCCCTCCCTCTCCAAGGACCGAGTATCCAACCTATTCGCCTACGGCAAGACCGGCGCCGGCAAGACGATCGTCACACGCTTCGTCCTAGAACGCCTCCAACGAAAGGCCAAGGAACACCAACGCCCTCTAATCGTAAGCTACGTGAACTGCCGCCTCTCAGGGACCAACTACAGGGTCCTAGCCGACCTCTGCAGGACTCTTGGAAGGGACGTACCATTCACGGGCCTGGCTGTGGGCGAGCTTCTTGACCGGTTGAAGAACGCTCTTCAGGCCAAAAAGGCCGCCTTCCTCGTGGTCTTGGACGAGATCGACGCCCTTGTCAAGAGGAACGAGGACGACAGTCTCCTCTACGAGCTGACGAGGATTAACGAGAAGCTCACCGACAGCTGGATAGGGCTCATCGGGATCTCTAACGACCTCCACTTCAAAGACTTCCTCGACCCACGGGTCCTGAGCTCTCTCGGAGAGGAGGAGATCATCTTCAAACCCTACACTTCCGAGGAACTCTACGACATCCTCCGCCAACGCTCCGAACTAGCATTCCGGCCGGGCACACTAGAAGAGGGAACTCTACAGCTATGCGCGGCCCTAGCCGCAGGAGAGCATGGAGACGCCAGACGAGCACTCGACCTGCTACGGGTCGCAGGCGAGGTCGGAGAGCGAGAACATGCGAAGCATGTTCTCGAACGCCACGTTAGAGAAGCACAGCAGAAGGTCGAACAAGACCGGGTCATGGAGGTTCTCTCCTCGCTTCCCCACCACTCGCGCATACTCCTCATCGCGGTAATGCACTTGGACGGGGTCCGGCGGGAAAGCTCGGGAACCGGAGACGTCTACGAGGTCTACAGGGAACTCTGCTCTGTTGGAGCGGTCCAATCCCTGACCCAGAGAAGGGTCAGCGGACTATTGAACGAGCTGGACATACTCGGCATTCTCAACGCCCGGGTTGTTAGCTTCGGACGCTACGGCCGGACGAAAAAGATCAGGCTGGGCGTGGAGGCCAGAGCTATTACCACAACCTTCGGCGACGATGAGCTTGTCAGAGGGCTGATAGGCTATGCGCCCCACTGCCTCCGCAGACAACAATCGCTCAGCTAAGAGTATCGGCATAGACGACGGACCCTTTCCACCAAAAATCCCAAACAGGCCAAGCCACGCCCCTCTAGTAGCGGTGTGCCTCAAGGGTCCACGCCTCTACCGGGTCCAGACGGGATGGATAACAGTCGACGGTCTTGACGCAACGGACCGAGCCCAGGCTCTCCTAGAGAAGCTTCCCAAGGCGCCCATACTTCTCTCAGGGGTCACATTTGGAGGCTTCAACCTCATAGACCCTTGGAGGGTTCAGAGACGCTTCAGGACCCCGACCATCGTGGTCGTGGGGTCAAGGCCGGATAACAATGCTGTGAAGCGTGCCCTGGTCAAACACTTTCCCGACTGGAAGGAGAGATGGAAGGTCATTCGTTCACTAGGACCCTTGAGGAGCGTCCACACAATGCCGGACGAGCCGCCGGTCTTCTACGAGGCGATTGGTTGCAGTGCCTTGGAGGCTAGGCGGGTCCTAGCCAATAACGTGTGGGTGTCAAGGGTCCCGGAACCTGTACGTGTAGCTGGGCTTGTTGCCCGCGGATTGTTCAGCGAAACCAGCCGCGTATCCTCCTAGTTACAGGAGGCTTTAGTCAGCCCGCCGACTCTGCAGTGGACAGTCTACCGTATCATATGTGGAGTGTCATGGTGGCTGTCGCGTGAGACGAAACAATTTCTCTGTCGAGACTCAGCAGAACGAGTACTACCGGCGGAGATGCATAAACTACGAACGGTTTCTCTGCGACAGAGTCTGGGAATGCGCCCTCTGCGCCCGCCAGTCAGCAAAGATAGAGCACACTGCAGACTCGCTTCCGATAGTAACACATCTCCGGAAGAGGTGAAACAAGAATGGAAGCATTGAGAGAGGAAGATGCCCTACGCCTGGAGGAGGCAGTTCTCAGAAAACTGGAAGAGAAACTGGCCCCGCTGCTAGAACAGATCGCTTCCAACGTTACCAAGACGGCTATGCACGAGCTACGCCTCGACCTCATGACCCACATCAGCCGCCACGAAGCCACAATCCGACGCCTATCACAGTCCGAAGTCGCCAGAAGCGAGCTCGCCAGGGTCCGGTAACCACGAGCCAGACAGGTCTCAGTCTAGGCCAGTGTAGGAGGGTAGGACCTCCTTGGCAAACTGCTTCATGTTGCCCAGGAACCCGTCTTGTAGAAACGGCACCACGTAGTACAGGTAACCGTCCTCGGTCGCTTTCTGAACGCTCTGCTCTACAGCCTTCAGGTCGAACTTCTGGTCCCTATGTGCCGGAGACCCTACTGCGAAGCTGACTTTGGTCTGTCTCCCTACTCGCTTAGCCTCTTGGCTCACAATAGCTCTTGCCTTTTCGAGGGGCATTTTGACCCATTCTGGTAAGAAGCAAATGTCGCCGTAACGCCCTGCCATCCGAAGCATACGGGCGCCCACCCCACCGAAGAGAAGGGGCGGATGCGGCTTCTGAACGGGCTTAGGGTCCAAGACGGCTCCCTTTGCGAGGTAGTATTTCCCTTGGAAGTCAATCTTGGGGTCCTCCCACAGTCTCAGGATAAGCTGGACTCCCTCCTCGGTCTTGTCCACTCTGGTCTTAGCATTATTCCACTCGCTGTAGCCTTCGAACTCCGTCTGCGACCATCCCGCCCCAACCCCGAGAATGGTGCGTCCAGACGACAGGATGTCATGAGTAGTAACCATCTTTGCCAGAATTCCCGGCGGGCGAAAAGGAATCGGAGTAACAAGGGTACCAAGCCTAAGCCGTTGCGTCTTCGCAGCAAGGTACGTGAGAGCAACCCATGTCTCCAAGCTAGAGTTTCCTCCTCGGTCCTCGCCCCACATGTAATGGTCTGGCAAGGTGACGCCCCAGAAACCCAGCTCATCTGCTAGTGGAACCGCTTCATCGATAAGCCCCC
>CAYIBO010000052.1:0-8074 GCA_964361545.1 uncultured Candidatus Bathyarchaeia archaeon | reverse complement strand
AAGGCGCGATAGGCTTCCTCCTGTATCTTGCCGAACCATCCGAAGCTTTCGGCAGAGATAGAGACTTCCCTTGTAGAGTTTCCAATGACCCTGACAGTTCTGACCTCCATCTCCTCTAGGGTTGAGAGAGGCTCGAGTAAGTCCTCTGGTCTTAATCCAAGCCTGGCTTCCCAGTACTGGGGCTCAAGAACTGAAAGAAGGCGTGCAGTCTTAGAGTTGAGCAATTCGAGATTGCGAGTCAGTTCAAGTCGCTTTAATTCTTGGAGCTTGTGGATGAACAGCTTGGGCTCTGAAGCCTCTAGCCTATTGCTGGCAATCTTCACTAAACCCCTCTCTACAAGGTTTTTGATTGCGGTTTCAGTTTCCATTGTGGATGTTCGTGAGCTTGCGAGCACATTGTCGACGGCCTCTCCCGAAGTCTTCTCCAAGAGGTAGAAGTAGATGGAGCATTCACTTTCGGAGAATCCCAGCTCTCTGAGCAGCTGTCTGGCCTGGTCACTCAAGGACAACTAGGACTCATTGGGTGAGTTGAGCCCTCTCTTAGTAAGCCTTAGCTGTCAAGGCGTGGCCAGGGGGAGGCCTCGGCAGCCGACCTGTCCCTTCACCCTTCGTATGAAGTTCGGACAAGCGAAGCATTGAACGAAGGAGACCTTCCTTCCAAGGACGGGGCAGTCCACCGCTTCCTTTTTCATTCTTGCCAGCTGTTTTCCTCCCGCTACACCCTTGAGATCCTGCACGTATTGTTTGGGAACAGGAGTGGCCTTGTCGGGGACAATAACTTGGACGGCGAATTTTGCCTCTGGAGGGTCCTCGGTCAAGACTACTCCAGCTCGCGCTCGCTCCTCGGCTAATTATCCCTTCGTAACTCGTGAGATGAAAGGACCTCAATCAGGTCCCGAACAGGATTGCCGCGTGGACTGTCTGCTAGGTCCGGGACTAGGTCAACTGGTCTCGGTCCTCTGCGCCTCCCTGAGGAGGCCCTTCTGCCTCGGCAGGCCGACGACCTGCCCGGCCAAAAGCTTGCTTGCTTTCGAAAGAACTGTCTCGAACTCCTTTCTTTCGTCGGTGGTAAAGGTATGTTGTTGTTCCATTATCTTGGTCAGTCCTCTAGCGGTGAGTATCATCAATGGAAGGAAGACTTCTTGTTCTTTGCCCGGTAGGACTTTGTAGACGTAAGGGTTCGACTCGACAGCTACAGATGTTTCGGTAGCGTATGCGCCGGTCCTTTTCATATGGTATAATCCGATGTAGATGCTGGCTGGGACAGTGATTATTAGTGTGGCCGCCATGAAGGTGGTCAACCTCGGAAAAAGTGACTGCAGTATGGGGTAGTTATTGGACAATATTACGGGCTCTACTGCGAGCTTGTAGATGACTACGATGTTTCCGAAGAAGCCGATGAAGAATGCGATGTAGGTGCTGTAGCCCATCCGGAAGTAGAACCAGCTTCGGTAGAGTAGGTTGCTAAACTTCACTCTTTTTGCCCTCGTAGAGTGGTGTGACTTCCCAATCTTTATATGAATATACTAGGGGCGGGAGCCGAGAACGGGCTTGCGGAAACGCCTTCTTCTCCTTCCTGCTGTCTGGTTGGCATTCGGTGTCGGGGAGGTCTTTGCACTGAGGTATTTGCTCGGAAGCATAGCGGGCATAGCTCCGACATCTCCGAATGACAAGCCCATTGGAGGATCAGTATTGCCGGTGTTGTTTTTCAATATGGCTGTCCTCCTTGGCGTAGTCGCGGTCAGCCTTTACTCGCTGGGAATGTGGAATCTTGACCTAGCCGGCCGCAAGACAAGGATGGACTTGGTTGCTCTCGGAGTGCTCCTCGCCAGCGGGCTCTTGCTATGGTACAGCCCGATAGTCTTCTTCCCGCTTGTGATCTCTCTAATCTATTTCCTTGCAGTCAACGTAGAGTAGTCGCGGTTGACCCTTGACTCAACGGTAGTTGTGTGCGCCCACAACGAGGAATTCTACATAGAGGCGTGTCTGAGGTCAATTCTAGCCCAAGGCCTTCCACCATCACGAATAATGCTTGTAGCTGACAGGTGTAGTGACGGAACCGAGGACCTTGCAAGAAACATCCTGCCTGCCGAGACCTCGACCATTGTCAAGAAGCACCGTAGCCAGTGGAAGAACAGCATCTCTGAGAATCTGGAACTGGCACGTCGAATGTCGATTGGGGATGGCTTTGTAGTCGTCGACGCCGACATGGTCTTGCCCGCGGATTTCCTGGAGAGGCTTCTTCCACAGCTCAGGGAGTATGCCTCGGTGTCCGCCCTCGCGAGAACCGACCCAACACAGGGAATTCTCAACGGGCTCGTTTCTGCTTGGGAGAGAACGTATCTTCTCGCTCCCCTCGGAGCGCAGCCGAGAGGAGGGTGCAGAGTTGTTTCCTTGAAGGTCTTGAATGAGATTGGCGGTTTTCACGATGTTACTGCGTGGGACACTGACCTTGACATGCGTCTAAGTGAGGCGGGTTATCGGGTCAAGATAGACCGGGGCGTTGTCGTTCTTCACAGAAGGAGGATGACAATCAGACGGTCTATAACGTATCAGATTCAGGCCGGTAGGGCCAGAAGGGAGTTGGGTATCAGCCTGGGTCTAACCCTTATTCACTCAATCGGCCGGCTGAGACCTTTCGTGCTGTACGGGTACCTTAAGAAGGATAGCGGTGCCCCGTTGGGGCATCAAGTGGAAGTCGAAATCCCCGGATGAGATTTCCAGAGACGGCAGTAATTCTTTCAGGCGGTGAAGGGGTTCGTCTTAGACCCATCACTGATGATATTCCCAAGGGCCTCGTCAAGGTGGCCGGAAAACCTCTCCTACAATGGGTAGTCGAATGGCTCGGGGAGAATGGCGTTTCGAACTTGGTTATTGGAGTCGCATATCTGAAGGAGAAGATCATGAGGTATTTCGGAGACGGACATAGGTTTGGGGTCGACATAACCTACAGTGTTCACACCGTGGAGGGAGGGACTGGTGAAGGATTCCGATGCGCAATTTCGCGATTCGTAGATGTTGAAACTTTCTTTGCCCTAAACGGCGACCAGATAACGGACCTGCGGTTAGGGTCCCTGTTCCGAGTTCACAAGGGAAGCAACGCCTTCGCGACGATTGCAGTCGTTCATCCGCGGCTTCCGTTTGGACTCGTGGTGACCGATGAGGGGGGTTACTGCAAAGGGTTTGTGGAGAAACCAGTAATGAAGGATACCTTCTGCTCTTCTGGAATCTATGTGTTTCAGAGGACGATATTGGACTATCTTCCCGAGAGGGGCGATGTAGAGAAGACGGCTTTCCCTCACTTGGCGAGCGAGAGACGTCTGAAAGCCTACATACACAAGGGAACGTTCCTCACTGTTAACTCCCTAAGGGAGCTAGGGGAGGCAGACAAGGAATTGAGTAGAGCGGGAAAATGAAAGCTCTAGTAACGGGAATAACTGGGTTTATCGGGTCCAGACTAGCTGCTCGTCTAGTTGGGGAAGGGCATACTGTCTACGGCTTGGTGAGACACTCGTCTGAGCGCGAGCTCAGCAGGCTAAGGAAGGTCATCTCGCAAATCCACTTGATTGAGGGCGACTTAGGAAGATTCCACTCTGTGCTTTCAGCGGTTGAAGCATCTGAGCCGAATGTCATCTTCCACCTAGGGGCTCTGACTCCTGTGCGGTTGTCCTTTGACGACCCCTACCCATACATCAATACCAACTTCGATGGTACTGTCAATCTTGTCCACGCTGCGTTGAAAGAAACGCCGAACGCTCGTCTAATCGTGGCTTCTACTGCAGAGGTGTACGGCTGGCAGAAGGATGTGGAGCCTATCCGTGAGGAAGTACCCCTAAACCCTGCTTCCCCTTACGCTGTTGCGAAAGTTGCCGCGGACAATTATGTGCAAATGGCTAACAGGATCTACCACCTGCAAGGCACAATTCTCAGACCCATCAACAGCTATGGAAGAACGGGGGAGAGCGGTTTCCTAGTAGAGTATTTGGTGTCCAAAATGCTCTCGGGGGAGACCTGTTATGTGGGCGCACCAGACTCGGTCCGTGACTACATGTTCGCCGACGACCATGTGACCGCCTACGTGGAAGCTGCTAGGAACCCGGAGGCTGTGGGCAAGGTCTACAACGTGTCCCCGGGCAATCCTGTGACCAACGCAGAACTGGCGAAGAAACTGGCCCAGATGACTGGGTTCAAGGGAAAAATCGTCTTCGGGTCGTACCCGCCCGGATATCCTCAACGGCCCAAGTCTCACGACCCGACTTACTTGGTCTTGGATAGTTCCAAGATTTCAAAAGAGCTAGGATGGAAGCCGAAGTACACGCTTGACGAAGGGTTGAGGCTTACAATTGAGATGTGGAAGTCCGAGATGAAACACTAGCCCTCTTTGGACAGTTTCTTCCCTAACGGGTTAGCTGATGAAAATACTCGTTGTCCACCCGAGAATGGGCGTCAAGGGTGGCGGAGAACGTGTCGCAATTCACTCCATTACCGCAACCTTGAAGGCCGGCCATGAGGTTTCCCTGGTTTCGGAGGAGTTTGACCAAAGGAGCTTCGAGGATTTCTTTGGCTGCAATGGCTTATTCGACGGGATTGAACGCCTTAGTTACCCGGCATTCTCGCCAACCATCAAAGGCGGATTCCTCCTATACCAGAGGCTACAGTACCATCAGCGATGGGTCAGGCGAGTCCTATCGGCAAGGAACCGTTTTGACATAGTCTTGAGCACTCAGGATATCGGATACGTCCCGACTGTTGACTCGCCTGTGGTTCAGTACTGCTATTTTCCGGACTATTTTGCGCATCTGGAGTCCCACCCCTCGTTACCCTGGTGGCGGCTCTACTACTGGCCTGCCTCTCGGTTCTATCGTGAACGGGTCCGCCGAGTCGACCGGTTGCTCAGCGTTTCAGAGTTTACAAGAGGTTTCGTGAGGAGGAAGTGGGGGAGAGATTCTACTACGCTCTATCCGCCCTGCCCTATTGAGATATATCAGGGAGTCAGCCGAAGCAGGGAAAACCTGGTAGTAACTGTCGGACGCATAGTGCCGGAGAAGCGGCTGCATCTCCTTGTGGATATGGCTAAGCAGCTACCCGGTTACAGATTTGCAATAATTGGTAGCGTTGAAGAGCGAAGGGCCGGTTACTATGAACGGCTGAGAACTCTGGTGCCCAGCAACGTTTCATTTGTCCTTTCCCCGCTGCGGAAGGTCAAGGACATGCTTGGAACAGCCAAGGTATATGTTCACTGCGCACTCAACGAGCACTTTGGAATCACCATTGTCGAGGCCATGGCCGCAGGTTGCGTTCCTGTCGTTCATGACAGTGGGGGTCCGCGTGAGATAGTGGCAGAAGGTGTCGGGTATCGATGGCGCGACTCGTCGGAGGCTGTAGAACAGGTTTCAAGGTTGATGGAAGATCGTCATTTGTGGGGAGGGCTGTCAAGTGCTGCTTCGGCCCGGGCAAGACAGTACGGTCCTGAACGGTTCGAATCTGGGCTGGTGAAGGCTCTCGGGAGATATGAGAGTTAGTCCTCTGGCAATGCTGGCTGCTGCTCTGCCTCGATCGCGAGGAAGCCTGCATATCCGCAGTTCGGGCAGATGTATCGCGTTGGCAGTATCCAGCCTTCGAGGGGTGTCCTGGACCGTTGGACCGTTGCCCCGCATTTGGGGCAGGCCAGCAGGGTTTTTCCGCCTCTTCGGATGGAGCGGAGAACTTCGCGCAGCGCCAACATGGAGTTTAGGGACCCTAGTGAAGTTCTATACTTGCTTCCGGAAACCCGTATTCTACGAGTACCTTTTTGACCTTGTCTCTATGGTCTCCCTGCAGTATGATGCTTTTGTTCTTTGATGTTCCACCGCAGGCACAGTACGTCTTGAGCTTGGTCGCCAGGTCTTGAAGGTTTACGCTCTTACCGTCTATCCCTTCCACGATGGTGGCTGGTTTTCCCCATTTCCGCATTTCCATGCGGACTTTGACCGTCTGCTGCTCCATGCTTATGGTGCTGCAAACGCAGAGATCTTTGGGTAGGCCGCAGGTCGAGCAAATGTCGGCCATTCTAAAAGCCTAAGGCTCCTTCGTATTCGTCCACGCATATCTAAGAGCTTCGGACGTATTTAAGCGTGCCACCGCGTCCGCAATCTCCCCGAGCCTGTCATATTCCCAGGTAGAGGAAGAACAAAAACCAAAACATCCAAACGGCGAAAAGTGCCAAGGTGATGGTTGGCTTTTCCTGCATTTTGGGTTTCTGATACAGCGGAGGCAACCCGGAGTGAAATCGAGATTGTAACCCAGGTCAAGATTGCGGGGTGACGTAGATTCGGTTAAGGACCTCCTATGCTATATTCCAATTGGAATGGATGACATAGAGCCCTCATTCTATTCTGACAGAGACGAAATAGCGACCAGCCGATAGCGATGAGAATCCCTGGATATCCCGGGGCGATTCTGTTATCGCTCGTTTCCATATAAGATAAATAACCATAACGAGTATATGCTGGCAACCCACAAAATCGTGTTAGTTATGTCGGACAGGATCAGTGTCTCGATAGAACTTGAATTCTTCAACAAGTATCTTTTCAACGCTTTGAAAAGAAGTCTCTACAATGCTACCCAAAAAAAGAAGCTGGAAATCATCTACTACTACTCCAGAGACCCTAGAGTCAAATTCTCAATATCGATGACAGGCTATACAACGACGGCTCCACCTGCTCCCCAGTGGAGTACTGTGTTCAACAACATACAGACGATGCGGCAGTATCTGCGCTAGTGTTGGAGAGTTCAGGCTGCTAGGCCAAGGGCCTCTTTGAGGCCCTTATACCTATTGCGGACTGTGACCTCCGTTACGTTTGCTATTTCCGCAATCTCCTTCTGGGTCTTCTTCTCGCCAGTAACAACGCAGGCTACGTAGAGGGCTGCTGCGGCCAGGCCCATAGGGTCTTTGCCGGCTACGACTCCTTTCTTGCGAGCATCTTTGAGGACTGTGATGGCTTCTTGTTGTGTCTGCATTGTGATTTCGGCGCGGCTGGCGATTTTCGAGATGCAACGTATCGGGTCTTCTACTGGCATGGACATTTCTAGTTCTCGGAGTAGTAGGCGGTAGCAGCGAGCCACGTCTTTTTTCTTGATGCGACTGGCCGAAGCTACTTCCTTCAGTGTGCGTGGTATCTCAGACGATCTGCATGCGGCGTAGAGGGAGGCTGCTGCGATGGCTGCTATTGATCGTCCTCTAACTAGTCCGCTGTCGAGGGCTTTCCTGTAAATGACGGCTGAATTTTCCTTTACGTTGTGTGGGACGTGCAGTCTGTCGGCTAGTCGGCCCAATTCGGCCATTGCCTGGGCAAGGTTTCTGTCGGCAGAGGAGTGGACGCGTGTGCGTATCTGCCATTTTCGGAGACGCAGCATTTCCAGGCGAGTTTCTGGTGAGAGTTGTCGGCCGTAGGCGTCTCGGTTGACGCGGTCTATGACGGTGGAGAGTCCCTTGTCATGGATGGAGAAAGAGGTCGGGATTCCTACTCGTCCGCGTGCGTCTTTCTCTTCCTTGGTGAAGGCTCTCCATTCGGGGCCGCGGCTCATGGTGTTCTGGGATAGTACGAGGCCGCAGTCTTGGCAGATGTTCTCGCCCTGGTCGTAGTCTTCGATGAGGTTGAGGCTTCCACATTCCGGGCAGATGTGAACCTTCGAAGGTTTTCCGCCCGGCACTGGAGTGGTCATGGGTTTGGCTTCCCGCTCCCCTGGGTTCAGAGGGTCTGCTCTCTCGGTTGGCTGACTGTCGCTTCTAGAAGGTGTCAAATCCAGGGAAGCGAAATCGGGGCGTGGTGCTTTGAATATAAGCATTTCGACAAGTATATAGGCTAGGTCTGGTTTCGCGTGGAAACCTCTTATGGATATGGTCCGGGCTTAGGAGGCTCTTGTAGCCCGGTGGTGTAGTGGTCTAGCATAGCATGGGCGTTCGGGCCAGATTCGTCGCGAAGCGCTCCTAGTGGGCTCTGGATCCCTTGGACTAAAGGGGTAGGAGTTACCTGCTGACGGGAGTTCGAATCTCCCCCGGGCTATCTTTCGGAGAGCTTTCTGTGTCTCGGGA